>JAIOZV010000056.1 GCA_021740425.1 Bacteroidales bacterium
TAAGTCCCAAATTGCTGCTTAGCCTGTATTTAGCTGAAAAACATCACTTAAACGTAAATATATCTTTTAGATCACATAAAATTATGCTGATTTAACAGGCAGTCTGGAAGTGGGAAACTTTAATTTACTAATTCAGGATACTGTTTTAAATTCCTGATATACTTGCTACTTTTCATCAATTTAATTTTTCTTTCCATTCTTACAGCATGTGCAAAATCATTTGCCGGAATCTTAAGAAAGATTTCCCAATCAGAAGCAACAGCTGTATAACTCTGTTTTCCATAGGCCTGCTCGTTGTGCTTGATTAAACGTTGTTCAACGTCATCCTGTGTTGCACCAACATATAACTTCTTCAGTTTTGCGCTAAAAAGAATGTAGCAATGTGAATTCATCTTGTGGTTGAAATGCAAAAGGCTGTCTTGAAAAAAGACAGCCTTTTGGGTGTTGGTGGGCCCACCTGGGCTCGAACCAGGGACCACTTGATTATGAGTCAAGTGCTCTAACCAACTGAGCTATAGGCCCGGTATTGATTTTGTAATCCACTTTTTTTGTAAAAGGGCTGCAAAAGTATATTTTTGATCCGAATTTTACAAAAATTTTTTAATTCGAATCAATATCTTTTTTTATTATGAAACGGAATTTATCAGATGGAAACACACTCATTCTCGATTTCGGAGGTGTAATTTATAAAATCAGTCATGAGCAACAAGCTGAAACTTTTTTGCAACTTGGTATTAAAAATTTTCATGAGCTCTATTCTCATGCTTTGCAAGATACATTGTTCAGGGATTTGGAATGTGGTAAAATGCAAGAAGATTTATTTAGAAATGAACTGAGGAGGCGCATCGGATTAGATTTATCGGATCATGAAATTGATTTGGCATGGAATAGTATTTTGGTGGGTTTTACTGAAGATAACATCAGGTTAGTTGAGGAGCTGAGCAGGCACTATCGTTTGTACATACTGAGCAATACCAATGCAATACATTACAATATTTTCATGAATGAATTTCATGATAAATTCGGGTACAGATTCAATTCACTTTTTGTAGATACTTTTTGGTCATTTCAAATTGGAAAACGAAAACCCAATCCTGATATTTATCAGCATGTTTTGATAAAAGCCGGATTAAATCCTGACGATGTTTTATTTATTGATGACACAAAGATAAATGTTGAAGCATCAAAACAAATTGGAATGCCAGCAATATGGCTTGCCCCTGATAAAATGCTCGGGGATCTTTTTGATAGAAATTTTGACTTGAAATTATAGTTTGAACTCCTCTTTAAGTTTTTTAAAAACAAGCTCTAAAACAGAATTCATTTTTTTAATAATCTCTTCAAGTTCATTTTGTGGAATGTCCTCAACTTTAAAGTCTTTGTCTATTTTTCTCACATCATCATAAAGAGAGTTTATTTTGAGCATATCAAGTGATGCTTTCATTTTGTGAGCATTTCTGGCAAGTTTATCTGCATTATCTTCCTTAAATCCTTCGTTCATATCATGAAGTGATACAGGCGTTGATTCAACAAAGATTCCAATCATGTTTTTCACTTCTTCCTCTTCTCCTAACATATCCCTTATCATGGAGAGGTCATAAAGCTTTTCGTTGGTCATATTTCTGAAGATTAAATTTCATTGTTCTTTTTCATACGATAAATGGTAGATTTTCCAATATCGAGTTTTTTGGCGGCTTTCATAATATTACCGTCATATTTGTCCATATAATGTTTAATAATTTTTCTGGTATATCCGTTCAGGGTATCTTCTTCGTCAAGTAAAAAATCGCTCACTTTTTTTGTAGAAGTAAAGGTAATATCGATATCATCAATGGTATCGCTGTTCGACATTACTGCGGCCAGTTCGATGATTGCTTTGAGTTCGCGGACGTTTCCGGGGTAGCTGTAATTTAAAAGTTTGTCCTGCGCATGGGCTGAGAGATTTTTCTTACTCATGGCATTTTCTTCACAAAAGGCATCCACAAAATACTTAGCAAGTATAAGAATGTCGTTTCCACGATCTTTGAGCGGAGGCAAATGAATGGGCAATCCCAACAAACGATAATATAAATCCTGCCTGAAATTTCCATTTTTTACTTCTTCTGCCAAATCCCTGTGCGTTGCCACGATGAGTCTTGCATTTACTTTTACAATGGCATGGCCACCAATTCTGGTCAGTTCTTTTTCCTGCAGTACCCTTAGCAATTTAGCCTGCATGTTGAGATCCATTTCTCCAATTTCATCAAGGAAAATTGTCCCTTTTCCTGCTTCCTCAAACTTTCCTATTTTTCTGGTATTTGCTCCGGTAAAGGCTCCTTTCTCATAGCCAAACATTTCACTTTCCATTAAATCATTCGGAATGGCTGAAATATTTATTGCAATAAATGGATACTTGCCTCTTAACGAATTATAATGTATGGCTTTCGCAACTAAATCCTTTCCTGTGCCGGTTTCTCCAGATATCGAAACTGTAATATTTGTACCGACAGCCTTCTCCATAATATTGAATAGCTGTTTGATTTCTTTGCTGTTTCCCTTGATGATATTATTAAAAACATACTTTTTCCCAATTTCTTCCTTCAAATCATCTATTTGTTTTTCAAGATTGAGCCTTTCTCGAATATTTTTGAGTGCATTCCAAATTCTGTCTTTGGTTTCGTCATCTTTTACAAAATAGTCGTAAGCACCTTCTTTGAGCAGTTTTACGGCGGTCGAAACGTCCTCTTGCCCGGAAACGATGATGACGGGGATGTCGGGGTTGTGCTCCTTAACTTTTTTAAGAACTTCCATCCCGGACATGTCGGGCAGGGAATAGTCAAGTGAAATTACCGCCGGATTCTTATACAAATTGTTAAGGCATTCTTTCCCATTTTCAAATTTCTCAACCACATAATCTGGATTAAGGCTGATGTGATACTTTAACATTTCACCATAAAAGGGATCGTCTTCAACAACAAATATTTTGAATGTACTCATGTTACAATTTTTTGCCAAATGTAAAACAAAAATCCACAATCCCAAATTGGGAAAGGATATTTATTGGGGAAAAGTTTCAGCATCATACTTGTCCGAATTTAAAATCATTAACTTTTTGAACAACTTAGCAATTTATTGACAAGGAAATGGAGTTTCTTTATGAGAAAAAGTGAATAAATTGTTCTTAAAAATCTTATTTTATGATACTCATCATAATTTTTATTAAGCAAAAAATGAACTGCATTAATCGCACTGAACAAACAATAAGAAATGGAGTTAATAAATGTTAAAACAAAAATATGCCAGAAAGTATTGTTCCCCACTTTTCTAAATTTGTCAGCTCATAATTGGTACATCCAAATATATAGATGTATCTTTCTTAACATCATTAAAAAATTTAAATTTGAAATGGAGAAAATAAAAGTATTGAATCCTGTAGTTGAACTTGATGGTGATGAAATGACAAGAGTTATCTGGGATTTCATTAAGCAAAAGTTAATATTTCCTTATCTTGATATCGATATTAAGTATTTTGATTTGGGAATTGAAAAACGGGATGAAACCAGCGATCAGGTTACAGTGGATGCTGCGGAAGCCATAAAGAAGTACAATGTGGGGATTAAATGTGCCACTATTACTCCCGATGAACTTAGGGTTGAAGAATTTGGACTGAAAGAAATGTACCGTTCGCCAAACGGCACCATCAGGAACATTCTTGGGGGTACAGTTTTCCGTGAACCCATCATGATTAATAATGTTCCAAGATTGGTTCCCGGATGGAAAGCGCCGATTTGTATCGGGCGTCATGCCTTTGGAGACCAATATCGTGCAACCGATTTCCTGACCAAAGGAAAAGGGAAACTCACCATCACATTTACTCCTGAAGACGGAAGTGCTGCGCAAAGCTTCAATGTTTACAACTTTCAGGGAGATGGTGTGGCGCTTGCGATGTACAACACTGACGAATCGATCAAAGGTTTCGCACATTCGTGTTTTAATATGGCTTTACAAAAAAAATGGCCCCTTTATCTTTCAACAAAAAACACAATTCTAAAAAAATATGACGGGCGGTTTAAGGATATTTTCCAGGAAATATTTGAAACCACCTACGCGGAGCAGTTTGAGGCAGCCGGAATTACCTACGAACACCGTTTGATTGACGACATGGTGGCAGCAGCACTTAAATGGGAGGGACGATTTGTCTGGGCTTGCAAAAACTACGATGGCGACGTTCAATCAGATACTGTTGCACAGGGTTTTGGCTCGCTTGGCCTGATGACCTCAGTACTTGTAACTCCTGACGGTAAAACCATGGAAGCCGAAGCTGCGCACGGAACAGTTACACGTCATTTCAGGATGCACCAGCAGGGCAAACCCACTTCTACAAACCCAATTGCTTCAATTTTTGCCTGGACGCGAGGACTTGCTCACCGCGGAAGGCTCGACAATAATGAAAAACTTGTAGATTTTGCCAACAAACTTGAAGAAGTATGTATAGAAACTGTAGAGTCGGGAAAAATGACAAAAGACCTTGCCCTGCTAATTCATGGAGATAAGCTGACAAAAGACCAATTTCTTACCACCGAAGATTTCCTGAACGCATTGGATGAAAATCTTCTCGAAAAACTAAATAACTAAGACAACAAACAAATTATCATTTATTTGTGTTAGTTTTGTGTAAACTATAAACAAAAAAAATATGGCAAGTTTAAAGGAAAAACTTCGAGAGAAAATTGAACAACACCGCCCGAGAACTCAAAGGCTTATTCAGGAGTTTGGTGATGTTGTTGTTGACCATGTAACCATTTCACAAATTATCGGCGGAATGAGGGGACTTAAGTCGCTGGTAACTGACATATCATACCTCGACCCCAACGAAGGAATCAGATACCGGGGCTATACTTTGCCTGAAGTATTTGAAAAGTTACCAAAACCCAAAGGAGCTGAAATGCCTTATGTTGAAGGCTTGGTTTTTTTATTGCTTACCGGTGAAATCCCAACTGATGCTGAAGTAATGGATGTTGTGGACGATTTCAGAAAACGGAGAATCGTACCGCGTTATGTTTATGAGGTTATTGATGCCTATCCCTGCTGCAGTCATCCGATGGCCATTTTTGCAAGCGCAATTTTAACATTGCACAGAGAATCATTTTTTGCAAAAAAATATGAGGCAGGCATAAACAAACTCGAATATTGGGATTCTACTTATGAGGATGCCATGAATCTTTTGGCAAAGCTGCCGGAGATTGGTTCATACATTTATGCAAAACTCTACCGCGATGGCAAACGAATCCAATCCAACCCAAGCCTCGACATTGGAGCCGATTTTGCGCATTTAATGATGAAGCCCAAGCCTTACGATGATGTTGCCAGACTGCATTTTATTATTCATGCCGACCATGAAAGTGGAAACGTGAGTGCACATACAGGGCATCTTGTTGCCAGTACTTTGTCTGACATTTACCAATCGATGGCAGCAATGGTCAGCGGTTTGGCCGGTCCTTTGCATGGTTTGGCCAACCAGGAAGTTTTGCGCTGGTTACAGGGGGTTAAAGAAAAAATGGGAGATGAAATTCCATCAGAAGATGAAATGAAGCAGTTTGTTTGGGATACGCTAAATTCAGGCCAGGTAATTCCTGGTTATGGTCATGCCGTTCTTCGCAAAACCGACCCGCGTTATTCAATCCAACGAGAGTTTTGTTTGAAACACATGCCGGACGATCCTTTGTTTAAATATGTTAATATGCTTTACAAAGTTGTTCCACCCATATTAAAAGAACATGGAAAAGCAAGTAACCCATGGCCAAACCTTGATGCACAAACCGGCGTAATACAATGGCATTATGGAGTTACAGAATACGATTTCTACACTGTACTTTTTGGCATTGGCCGCTCAATAGGTATTGCCGCAAATATTATTTGGGATCGTGCATTGCTCTATCCGCTTGAAAGACCAAAATCGATTACAACTGATATGCTCGAGAAAATTGCAGGCATAAAATAATTGGATTTGTAATTCATTTTCTCAAAAAAAAGTCCCGAAGTGAATTCGGGACTTTTTTTAGTTTCATTCAAAGGAAGCATTACTTTTGAGAAACTCTTGAATACATTTTTTAATTCTCCAAATAACCAAATAACTCATAACTCATAACTCATAACTCATAGCTCATAACTCATAACTCTATAACCTTTACCTCACTTTATGAACTTTTAACCCAATAACCCCCACCACATGATTGAGCAATTTGAAATCAAATTACCAAATTTCAGGCGTGGCATCCACCTTATTACGCACCACATCGAAAGTCAATTGAAAAATTTGCCCCAAAAAGGCTTGCTTAATATTTTCATTCAGCACACCTCGGCAGGCCTTACAATAAATGAAAATGCCGATCCTGCGGTGAGAACTGATCTGGAAAAATATTTTGACAAATTTGTTCCGGAAAATGAGCCTTATTTCGATCATACGCTGGAAGGATCTGACGACATGCCGGCACACATCAAGTCAACGCTGACCGGCTCATCCCTCACAATTCCGGTAAGCAATGGCAGGCTGAATTTAGGAACCTGGCAGGGCATTTATCTCTGCGAATTCCGAAACCATGGAGGTAGCCGGCGCTTGATGATTACAATTTTTGCTTAAAAAAACCGCCGGGTTTCTAATTCCGGAGGTTTATTTCTCTTTATGGACTTTAGAAAATTTAAAAATGAAATGATATGAAACTATTAATGTTGTTTTTGATAACCTTTGCTTTGCTTGCGCTTGCGCTGGTATTTCTTGGAATAAAAATGCTTGTGAAGAAAAATGGTTCCTTTCCTCAAAATCGAATCGGGCACAACAAGGTGATGAGAGCCAACAAAATATATTGCCCCCGTACTCTTGATAAGCTGGAACGCATGAGTAAAAAGATCAAGGTGTAGTTTTAAGTACAGATTTTGAAAAATCGATCAATTCCGGAAAAAATTTCTTGAAATCGTTTTTTAAATCTTCATAGTATTCGATAAGTTCGTCTCTCCCGTTTTCGATGCCGGAATCAAATGTTGTACGGGTTGACATTCCCCTCAAAGCCATCCCGATATTATCGATCTCAGCATAGGAAGCCAGCCAGTTTCCGATGGCCATAGCAGGCAAAATAAGTTTCATTTTTGGGGGTATTTTCATGTAAAATTTAAACAAAGTCCTGTAAGTATTTTTGGTGAATTGCTGAAGCGAAATATCGGAATATTCCTGCCAGCCCACAGCCAGAAAATGATCATAATACATGTCGATTACCACACCTGCATATTTGCGATACCTCATCCTGATCCGATCTTTGCTTTGAGAAACCACAGGATGGTTATCTGTAAATTCATCTATTTTTCGATGAAGTACAATCCCTTTTTTTATCCCCGGCTGAAAATGCTCTATTTGTCTGCCTTTCACAGCATCGGCAATGTAGTTTCCAACAAGGATTTCTTCATTGTCGAAAGATAAATAGAGATGAGCCAGATAATTCATAAATCAGCGGGGCTTGGATGGGTTTTGTTTTTTGTTAATAAAATAAAGTTCTGTAAGCTTTTGCGCCGCAACGTACTCACTGATCTCATCTGCCTGAAGTTTTGCAATCAGTTCAGGGAGTTTTTTCCTGACCTCGCTGTTTTCATAAAAATCCGATTTTAAACCTTCATTAATTGCATCATACATAATAAGGTTTTTCTGCTCCCGCCGTCTTTGATCAAAATAGCCGTTTTCCCGGGTGAAATCAGAATACTCTGTGATGGTTTCCCATACTTTTTCGATTCCAAGTTTTGAACGGGCCGAACAAGTGCCCACTTTGGGTATCCACCCCGACTGAGCCGGAGGAAACAAATGCAATGCATTTTTATATTCATTTTGTGCACGTGCTGCACTTTTCATATTTTCCCCATCGGCTTTATTGATAAAAATTGCATCAGCCATTTCCATTATACCGCGCTTGATGCCCTGCAATTCATCTCCGGCTCCTGCCAGCATGAGCAAAAGAAAAAAATCGACCATGGAATGAACGGCTATTTCGGACTGACCTACACCCACGGTTTCGACAAAGATTACATTAAAGCCTGCGGCCTCGCACAGGATAATCGATTCGCGGGTTTTGCGCGCAACACCTCCCAGCGAACCCGCCGAAGGTGAAGGCCTGATAAATGCATTTGCATCAACCGACAACTCTTCCATCCGGGTTTTATCGCCAAGGATGCTGCCTTTGGTCCGGCTGCTGCTCGGATCAATGGCCAGCACAGCCAGCTTAAAATTCATTGCTGTAAGATATTTCCCCAAGGCTTCGATGAAAGTGCTTTTGCCAACACCAGGAACACCGGTAATGCCGATGCGAATCGAATTTCCGGCATGGGGCAAACATTTTGCAATAATATTTTGCGCCTGCTGATGATGCAAAGGGTTGGTGCTTTCTGCAAGGGTTATGGCCTTACTCAAAACAATCCGATTTCCATCCAGAATTTCTTTTACAAATTCATCATCGGATAATTGCCTGCGTTTTGACTTTTTAATACGCTCGACGGCAGCCCTGTTGATCTGATCTGGTTGTTCAACACCATCGTTTACATGTAAAGCGGAGCCGTGGTGCGAATCATGTTCTGTATTCATCAAAAAAATTTTTACAAAAATAGGACTTATAAACAACAGTGCTCCGAACGTTTGGTTTAAAATTCAGATACTCATCCCCGGGCAATCCATTGTGATACTTGCAAAATTATAATATCTGAAACGCTTGCTGTTGTTATTAAACTTTAAAGGATTGAAGTGCAAAAACCCGATTGGATGTTTTGAATGTTCATTATTGTAAAATGCGTTGAATCTGAAAACTTATATTTTTACAAGCATATTTCTGGGATTGAAATTTTAGGATGTCTAAATAATTTAAACATTTTGATTTTAAGTATTTTAAAAGAAAACAATCCCAGGTAATAAAGATGAAACAGCTCATAATTTTTAATTTAATTTCTTTAAAATGAAATCCTTTCAACCAATTTTTACAGTGATTTTTCTGATGTTTACAATCTTAATCCCAAAGATTGATTTTGCACAGGAAAACCCCGATTCATCAAAACTTACCATCGACAAAATTTTTCAATCTGGAGAATTTTATGGTGAGTTTTTCAGGCAGCCCCGCTGGATCGATGATGGCAAAGCTTACACAGCCATTGAACCCTCCGAAGCAATTGTCGGCGCCCGCGACATTGTGAGCTTCGTGACAAAAAACGGAGAGCGTTCAATTTTAGTTTCAGCGGCCCAATTAATCCCGGAAAACGAAACAGAACCACTTGAAATTTCGAATTACGAATGGTCATCCAACAAAGAAATGTTGCTATTATTTACAAATACCAAACGTGTTTGGCGCTACAACACCAAAGGTGATTACTGGATATTAAATTTAAAAACCAACAGCCTGAAAAGACTTGGAAAAGGGCTTCCGGCATCATCGCTGATGTTTGCAAAATTTTCGCCTGACGATACACGCGTGGCCTATGTCAGCCAGCATAATTTGTACCTTGAAGACCTGTCAGGCGGCCAAATCACCCAGTTAACCTTTGATGGAACCGAAGATATGATAAATGGCACTTTCGACTGGGCTTACGAAGAGGAGTTTTTTTGCAGGGACGGTTTTAGCTGGAGCCCCGATGGAAGGATGATTGCATATTGGCAGATCGATGCCTCCGGTATCAAAGATTTCCTGATGATCAACAACACCGATTCGTTATATTCATTTACAATACCTGTGGAGTATCCTAAGGTTGGCGAAGATCCGTCGAGTGCAAGAATTGGCGTTGTGCCTGCTGCAGGCGGAGAAACAATGTGGATGAAGATTGACGGAGATCCAAAACAGCACTACCTTGTCAGAATGTTGTGGTCGGAGGATTCGGAGGGACTGCTGGTGCAACAGCTCAATCGGAAGCAAAACACCAACAAAGTCTGGTATTGCAAACCAGCCTCTGGGCTGGCCATGAACGTGTTTACCGACACAGATAAAGCCTGGGTAGATATTGTGGAGGACTGGATGTGGGTGGATGATCATCATTTTACCTGGCTCAGCGAAAAAGATGGCTGGAGGCATTTGTACCTGATTTCAAAAACCGGCGATGAGGAACTCCTGATTACCCGGGGGAATTATGATGTGGTTTCGATAGCCGAAATTGACCCGAACAGCAAATACGCCTATTTCATTGCCTCTCCCGGGAAACCTACGCAGCGCTATCTTTACAGCGTGCGGATGGATGGCAAAAGTGAAGCAGAAAGGATTACTCCTGAAAAGCAATCAGGTACACATGAATACAATGTTTCTCCCGGTGGAAAATACGCTTTTCACACCTGGTCGGATATCAATACCCCGCCGGTTACCGAATTGGTTTCGCTTCCAAAACACAAAACCCTGCGCACGCTTGTTGACAATGAAAATCTTAAACAAACCATGACAAACCTAAATCTGTTGCCCATCGGATTTTTTCAGGTGTCCACCGTGGATGATGTTACAATGGAGGGATTTATGATCAAACCCCCCGGATTTGACCCGGCCAAAAAATATCCTGTATTGTTTTATGTTTACGGCGAACCCTGGGGACAAACCGCAACCGACGAATGGGGGGCTGCAAGTTTATGGCATAAAATGATGGCTCAGGAAGGCTATCTGGTGATTTCGATGGATAACCGCGGAACTCCGGCTCCCAAAGGAAGGGAATGGCGAAAGAGCATCTACAGAAAAATAGGAATCATCAACTCGCGCGACCAGGCCATGGCTGCCAGAGAAATTATGAAATGGGATTTTGTTGATCCTGACCGAACAGCAGTATGGGGATGGAGTGGGGGTGGCTCCATGACCCTGAACCTGATGTTTCGATACCCTGAAATTTATGAAACCGGTATGGCAGTAGCACCTGTGAGCAACCAGTTTTTCTACGACAACATTTATCAGGAAAGATACATGGGTCTAAAAAATGAAAATCCTGAAGATTTTTTAGAGGGCTCACCTGTAAGTTATGCAAAAAACCTGGAAGGAAACCTCCTGGTAATGCATGGAACAGGCGATGACAATGTACATTACCAAAATACGGAAGTACTCATCAATGAATTGATTAAACAAAATAAAATATTTCAGGTGATGCCCTATCCCAACCGCTCACATGGTATTTACGAGGGCGAAAATACAAGCCGGCACGTGTTTACCATGTTGCGCCATTACCTTATGCAACACATGGAACCCGGTGGGAAATAAACAAATACAGTAAATATTATTCTTTTTTTATTGAGGCCGGAAAGCAGATGGAAATAAAATGAATTGCTGAAGAAAAATGAAGCGAACAAAAAAATAAATAAAGCAGGTAAAACTTTTGTAATGGAAAGCAGCAGAATATATGGGAACCCACCCGTGAAAATTGTTTTGATTCATGGTGGGCCGGGTGCTCCCGGAAGTTTGGCTCCGGTTGCCAAAAAACTTTCTGAAACCGCCGGAATTCTTGAAATACTCAATTGCGCAAAGTCGATTAAAGGCCAGTTATTCGAAATTTACGAAGAAGTTATCCGCCATTGCGACCTCCCGGTGATTATCATTGGCCATTCGTGGGGAGCCTGGTTAAGCTGGATTTTCACGGCAAAATTTCCCAACCTGGTTGGTAAACTGGTATTGATTGGCTCACCACCATTTACGTCGGATATTACCCATGAAATATTATCCACAAGGATGAAACGTCTGGAGGAAGATGAGCAAAAGCTGCTTGCAGCTTACCTTGATGAAATCGACAGCCATGCAAATCCTGACAGATTGTTTGCGAAAATAGGGAAGCTTATTGCAAAAGCAGACACGCTTTCGTCCCTTAGCTCCGAAGACCAGATGATCGAGTATCAATATGATGTTTTCAGGAAAGTATGGACTGAAGCTGAGGAAATGAGGCGATCAGGGAAACTGCCGGATCTTGCCGGGAAAATTAACTGCCCGGTTGTCGCCATCCACGGGAATTACGATCCACATCCTTTTCAGGGTGTTCACCAGCCACTTTCGAAAATAATTAAGGATTTTAAGATGCATATCATCGACAAATGCGGCCACTATCCCTGGAACGAGGAATTTGCTGCAGATGATTTTTATTCAATTTTGCAAAAAATAATTTCCTCTGATTCGGATTAATATGGCTGGTAAATCAATCTAAATAATAGTCAGACATAACGAATACTGCATCGATGACCACAACAAATAAAAAACATTCCGACAGATATATCATAAACTGGCACGAAACCGATTTCAAAGGCTTGGCCACCCCGGTAACTTTATGCAATTTTTTGGGAGAATCGGCCTGGCATAATGCCGAAAAATTGGGCTTTGGTTACAATGATGCCTTGCGGCTGAATCAGTTTTGGGTTGTGCTGCGGTGGGCGATAAAAATGAAAAAATATCCGAAATGGCAGGAGGGAATACTGATGGAAACCTGGCCGCGTATGCCTGAGCATTTGTATGCTTACCGCGATTACACCATCAGGAGCCTGAATGGTGAAACACTGGGGGCAGCCACTTCGACATGGATGGTTTTGGATGCAAAAACACGGCGGCCACAAAAATTGGAGCTTGTGCAGGGCTTGCTGCATCACACCCTTGATGAAAAATCACTGGATGAAAACGCAAGGAAGATCGTACCACCTTATGAAAGTATTTTGGCTAAAACCATTCAAACCCAATACAGCGACATGGATTTTAACGGGCACGTGAACAATGCAAAATATGTGGAATGGTGCGTGGATTTATTTGATTTCGATTTTCATAAAAAACACTTCCTCGCTGAGCTGCAAATCAATTTTTTGCATGAGTGCCGTTTTGGGGATGAGCTGACTTTAAAATTATCAACAATTGATCCCCTTACCTTTGCGGTTGCTGCCACAAACACACAAAGCGGAAAAAATATTTTTACAGCCGAGTTGGGCTGGCAATTGATAGCTTAAGGCAGCTTTTTGCTTAGCTTTGCGGTTGAAACCGATACACTCAATAGAAATATAGCCAAAATGACGAATTCGAACAATTTAAAAATATCGGTCATTGTTCCTGTTTTTAACCGGCCGGCAGAGGTTGAGGAATTACTGGAAAGCATGGATCAACAGACTTTCAGGGATTTTGAGGTGCTTATTGTAGAGGATGGGTCATCGGTAAAAAGTGAATCCATCATTAGGGAGTTTGCTGATAAACTAAACATCAGGTATTTTTACAAAGACAATTCAGGACCCGGCCAAAGCAGGAATTATGGCTACGAAAGAGCTTCGGGAAATTATTGTATTTTTCTGGATTCTGATTGTTTGTTGCCACCCCGGTATTTCGAAACTGTTTATAATGCCCTTTCGGGGAAATACGTTGATGCTTTTGGCGGTCCCGACCGGGCACACGAAAATTTTACACACCTGCAAAAAGCCATCAATTATTCGATGACTTCATTTTTTACCACCGGCGGCATCAGGGGGGGCGGCGAAAAACTGGATAAATTCTTTCCAAGAAGTTTCAACATGGGCTATTCACGAGAAGTTTTTGAGGCTACCAGAGGATTTGCAAAAATGCGCTTTGGCGAGGATATCGACATGAGCATAAGAATACTGAAAAATGGATTCAAAACCCGGCTCATCAGAGAGGCTTGGGTTTACCATAAGCGAAGAACCAACTTCAGGCAATTCTATAAACAGGTGTTTAATTCGGGCATTGCCCGGATAAATTTGTATAAAAAATATCCGGAATCGCTGAAAACAGTTCATTTTGCCCCTGCCCTTTTTACAGCCGGTTCAATGCTCCTGATTTTATTTTCGGTATTATTATCCCCCTTATTTTTGCTTCCTTTCGGGTTTCATATTTTGTTGTTGTTTTTGGATGCTACCATCAAAAACAAAAGCATTTCCATTGGCTTTTTATCGATAGTTACGAGTTATATTCAGCTTTTCAGCTATGGGATGGGATTTATAAAAGCATCCTGGAAAAGAGTGATTTTGGGAAAGGATGAATTTTCTGCCTTCAACAAAAATTTTTACAAATAGCTACGGCCCGGTTTGTAATATGTTTTTCCTGATTGGATGTTCCCCCAGAGTGGTCATTTTTCAGTTTTTTGCCTGAGAAATATAGTATCTTTCGCTAAGTTTGTTAATTCGTTAAAGCCTCTTTAAACTTTCTTTTTTCAAGTTGCTCTTTCGCTGAAGTCCATTCGATTTTCTCAACACCCCACCGGCCTGCCACTCCACTAAAGCGACTCTTCATCCTTCCCCAATTTTTCCCCCGACATTCCTTTCATTAATCCTACCTTTGCCAATTAAAATTATTGTCATGAAATTTCAGAGCTACCGCATTTACGAAGGCATCAAAAATAACATTGCCAATCTCGGGTATAAAAAACCAACGGATATACAATATAAATCCATTCCTCCAATTTTGAAGGGCGACGATGTGCTGGCCATAGCTCAGACCGGCACAGGGAAAACAGCCGCCTTTGCCATTCCTGTGTTGCATCTTTTGCATCAGCGCAAGGCTGCCAACCGCACCGAAGGCGTAAAATGCCTCGTGATGGCACCCACCCATGAACTGGCACTTCAAATCGATTCGGTTTTTCATACACTTGGTGAAAATACAAGTATTAGTACTTTTTGTATTCATGGTGGCGTGGATCAACAGCCGCAGATAAAACAACTGAACGATGGTGTAGATATTTTGGTTGCCACTCCCGGCCGCATGTTCGACCTGGTGAGCCAGGGAGCTTTAAGCCTGAGGCGGATTGAGATATTGATTTTGGATGAAGCTGACCACATGCTCGACCTGGGTTTTATTAAAGATATCAGGGATTTGATGCGCTACCTTCCAAAACGCCGACAGACGCTTTTTTTCTCAGCCACCATCAACGAAACCATCAAAGAACTGGCCTATTCGCTGGTGACCAATCCCATCCGTATTCAAATTTCGCCCAAAGACCCGGTGGCTAAAAACATCGATCATGCCGTTGCATTTATTGAAATGGACGACAAGCGCTTCTTCCTTGAGGAGATGATCAAGCAAAACCCCGAAAAAAAAATACTGGTGTTTGTAAGAACAAAAGTACGTGCCGAAAGGGTGCTTAAAGCCATGGAGCGCGTGGGCATAAATACGGATACCATCCACAGCGATAAGCCTCAGGTGGATCGTGAAATAACCATGAAACATTTCCGCTCGGGAACTTTAAAGGTTTTGATAGCTACCGATGTGAGCGCCAGGGGTATCGACATCCCCAATGTGGAATATGTGATCAATTACGACCTGCCCGAAACTGCCGAAAATTATGTGCATCGTGTGGGTCGAACCGGGAGGGGCACCCAAAAAGGACAAGCGCTTTCGTTTTGCAGCACCGAGGAAAAAGAAATATTGGCCGAAATTGAAACCAACCTGGGCAAACCCATTCAACGCATGGCAATTTCAAAAAATGATTACCGCCTGACCCTTGAAATGACCACTGATATTAAAAACGACTGGCAGGCTCTGCTCGATCAGGAAGAGGCCTATATCGCAAAAAAGAAAAAAAGCAGGAGATAGCATTTTGTGGATACGATTCCCTTCCCGGCCTTTGCAAGTTAATGATCCTACTGTTGCTGTTTAGCTGAATAGCTTCTTCGTGGTTTTCTTGAGCCATTTTTCTAATGGCAGGGAAAACCACATCTTTTGAAGGCGCAACTTTGCCACTTTTTTAAAAGGCAACAAAACCCTGCGTCGGGTTTGCGAAAGGCGTAAATAAAACTTTACATTTTCGGCCAGTCGAAAGCGATCGTCATCCATCCAGGGGCTTACCGAGCCCATGTAGTCGAATTTATCCCATTCGTCAAGGGTTTCTGGAAGTTTAAATCCCTGCTCCACCGCCATGTTTGTAATATCCGAACCTGGGTAGGGCTTGAAATAAAAAATGGGAATATCAAAAAAATCGGACAGGTTGCCGAGATAAATCGCAAATTCCAGACTTTTCGTAAAAGCCTCCTTTGTTTCGCCCGGAAAGCCAACAATAACCGGAAACTGAGCCCCTATTTTATGTGTCAGGCATTTTTGGGCTGTAGCCAAAACCTGTTCAATTTTAATATCTTTTTTCAGCCAGTCCATCATTTCCTGTGTACCCGACTCCACGCCAACCAGCACCCGCCGCAATCCTGATTTTGCCAGCAAAGCGAATTCATTATCTGTCAGCCTGTCGCCCTGATCAGCGCGCATGGTTGCCGCCCAGTTTACGTTAATCCTGCGACCGATAAGTTCTTTTGCAAAATCAATCACCCTGTCGCGATAGGTAAAAAATGTTTCATCCTGAAAATTGAGATCATCAAAATTGTATTTCTTGTACAATACTTCAATTTCTTCCCCCATTCGCCGGGCGCTGATGGAGGTAAATTTTCGTTTGAAAACATGAGGATCTGCACAAAAGGCACAGCGGTAAAAACAACCTACGGACGAGATATAATCCAGTTGCCGTTTGCCTTTCCTTTTAAAATACTTTTTAACATCAATCAGGCTGTAATCGATGGGAGGCAGCTTTTCGATGTCATCCATAATCCGGGGAGGATTTTTATAAATTTTCCCATCTGATTCACGCCATGAAATTCCTTTTATGCCTGTAAGGCCGGATTTCAAATTGATTGCTTCAATCAGTTCTTTAAAAATAATTTCTCCCTGACCCTGAACAGTAATGTCGATGGAGTTTTCCTCTTCAAGCGGATCGAGCGGGAAAAGCGAGCAGTGCCACCCACCCCATACGGTAAATATCCTGGGAGCTACCGCTTTTACTTTTTGGGTAATTTCCCTGGCATCGTTTATGCCGGAACCAGTGAGGATAGTAGCTCCAAAACAAATAGCACCCTCAAGGTTTTCGAGAACCATTTGGTGGGGATTTTTTTCAATCCTTGCATCCACAATCACCACATCGTACAACTTTCGATCCAGCGAAGAGCCAATGGCCATCAATGCCAGCGGCATTGTAAACGATACCGGGAGGGGGTTGTAAAGGATTATTTTAGGTTTTGGCTTCATCATTATATTATGGTTAACAAAATAGAGAATATGGATTTCTAAAATTAAAAAAGCAAGCTCTCAATCAGAACTTGCTTTATTATTGTTTTAAAAATACCCATTTTTTAAACGGCCATCATGTCTTTTTCTTTGGCATCACTTAATTCATCTACTTTCTTGATAAAATTATCAGTAAGTTTTTGAATTTCATCCTCAAGGCGTTTGACTTCGTCTTCGGGGATTCCGTCTTTTTTAAGTGTTTTGGCTTCATCGTTGGCGTTGCGGCGGATATTGCGTATGGCAACTTTGGTATTTTCAGCTTCGGCTTTAGCCTGCTTCACAAGGTTGCGGCGACGTTCCTCAGTAAGTGGCGGAACCTGAATGCGAAGTACCTCGCCATCGTTACGGGGATTGAAACCAAGATTCGCAGCCTGAATGGCTTTTTCCATAACTGGCAGCATATTTTTATCAAAGGCCTGAACTACAATTTGCCGAGCATCGGGAGTGTTGATATTGGCCGCCTGATTAATAGGGGTCATCACACCATAATAATCAATCCTCACATCTTCGAGCATTGCCGGTGAGGCTTTGCCTGTTCTAATTTTCTGAAATCCGTGTTCGAGGTGAACGATGGCATTTTCCATGCCTTCTTTGGCTTCATCCAAAACAAATTGACTCTCTTCGGTCATAATATTAATCTTTAATGTTTGCGGGTGCAAATATAAAATATTGCTGTGAATAGCAGGATGAGAAGAAAAAAATTACTATTTCACGACAGTTCCGTTTCCTTGTCCCATCACTTCTTTCATCAGGTTGCCCCTGGTATTCATATCAAAAACCAGGATGGGCAGCTTGTTTTCACGGCAAAGTGTGAAGGCAGTCAAATCCATTATTTTTAGCTTTTTTTCATAGGCTTCGTCAAAGCTTAGGGTGTCGTATTTAGTAGCAGTCGGATCTTTTTCAGGGTCAGCCGTATAGATGCCATCTACACGGGTTCCTTTCATAATCACATCGGCTTTCATTTCAACGGCCCGCAATGCTGAAGCTGAGTCGGTGGTGAAAAAAGGGTTTCCTGTACCCCCGCTAATCAGCACAACCCGGCCTTCGTTCAGGTATTCGATCACTCTTTTTCCACTGGTTTCTTCCACTATGGGATCGATGGCCAGGCCACCAAGTAATTTTGTTTTCACTCCCAAATCTTCCAGCGCTCCCTGCAAAGCCATGCTGTTGATCACCGTGGCCAACATGCCCATATAGTCGCCCTGCACGCGATCCATTCCTTTGCTGGCTCCCTGCAGTCCGCGGAAAATATTCCCTCCACCAATTACAATGGCTATCTGTACGCCTTTTTCTGCAACTGCTTTTACATCCTCGGCATATTCGCCAAGCCTTACAGGGTCGATTCCAAATTGCTGATTGCCCATCAAAGCTTCGCCGCTCAATTTCAATAAAATTCTTTTGTATTTCATCGCTACACTAATTTTGTATATGAATTTAATATTTTAAAAAATTTAAAAACGGGAAGGCAAAGATGCCAATTTTTTTCATCGGATAAAACGGATTAATCGAATTCGTTGCTTACTTTGTCCATGAAATCCGCTTAATTCGATGATGTATTTCCAGGAAGCACCTTCAAGGGATGATATTTTTTTTCATCGGATAAAACGGATTAATCGAATTCTTTGCTTACTTTATCCGTGAAATCCGCGTAATTCGATGATGTATTTTCAAATTGCACCTTCAAGGGATGATATTTTTTTTCATCGGATAAAACGGATTAATCGAATTCGTTGCTTACTTTATCCATGAAATCCGTGTAATTCGATGATGTATTTTCAAATTGCACCTTCAAGGGATGATATTTTTTTTCATCGGATAAAACGGATTAATCGAATTCGTTGTTTGCTTTATCCGTGAAATCCGCGTAATTCGATGACGTATTTTCAAAAAACACTTTCAACGGATGATATTTTTTTCATCGGGTTGAAAAGATTTATAAGGTTTGTTGGCTGTAATGATCCCTTCATGAGCGAATGACGGGGTTTGGAAATTTCCTGAGTACTATCACTCCATAAATAATGGTAACAATCCATGACAGCAGAAAATTGATCAGTGAGAAAAATAATCCAAGAATAAGTATCTGATTGAGGTAGGCAGTAAGCATAATTCCTTTGAAAAGGATGTTGTTGTAGCTGCTGAAGAACAAAAGATAGATTACATTAAAAAGAAAAATGAGAATCATGATAAACAATAAACCGCCCCACATTTGTTTCAAATCGGGTAGGCTAAGTTCCATGTGTGTTGAAACGGCCAGTGACAAATACATAAACAACCAGAATTGCCAGTGACCAAAGTTTGTCA
>JAIOZV010000057.1 GCA_021740425.1 Bacteroidales bacterium
TTGATGAAAGATAAACAATAATCCCCATCACTCCGGCATGGCCCTGAGCGGCACCGAATTGCCCTGCGTCACTATAAAATGAAAATACTCTTAATTTTCCAAATAAAATGTGTGTGATATTACCCCCTCCGTCCAGCCACGCTTGTTCCCAGTGATCCGGGCCGAATGTAACCTGCATAAAACCCTTGAATGTTCCCAGCAATGATAAAATACCCCATAAATACAAAAATTTATTTAAATCTTTATGGTCTCGCATGAGCATAAGTACCAGCGGAATCATCAATAGCATATACAATGAAACTCCACGCATGGCGTAAAACCAGGCTACCTTGCTTTGTGCTTCTGGATTTACAAGTTGAAAAAGGGAGTATCCGTACCATAGCAGCGCCATTTTGGTCACATCCGAAGAGGCCAGCGACCAGTCAACACGCTTGTAAAAATCCTTGAAGAATAGGGCAATATAACTTAGTACAAGTATGCCATCAATCGACATCCCATAAGGTGGCCCGCTCACGTACCTACTTAAGCCAATGGCAAAAAATCCAATGCCAACCACAAGGTAAATGGCTAGTTTTGGTGATTTGAAAATGGCATTAATTAAAATAAGAACAAAAGGAATGGAAATAAGCAGCAGGGCAACGATGAATCCCTTGGAGGCAATTATTATTCCAAATACAACCGACAAGGATAGTAACAGCAATGCCGTTGTTGGTTTGCTAAAACCAGCAGCTCCTGTTTGTTTTTGGATAATATTCATTACTTTTTTTAGTCCTGTTATTGTTTTACATATTGTTTGAAAGCCTCTTTATAAAAATTAAACCCATATTTAAAAATTTCTCTGTAATTCACCGGAATTTCTTTCGACAAATATTGAAACCCTACTATCTGGCCAATGACAGTAAATAATATGGTAACAAGAGCTACCGCAATTAACGACTTAAAAATATAAAGTGCCACTAAATCCCCAACGATATTAAGAAGAGCCATTATTACAACTTTATAAAAATTCTTTTTAGGTTTATTGATGCTGTCAAGGGCGACACCTGTAAATCGATCTATTGGCAGAAAAATAGAATAAATAGCAAAGATTTGAAAGAGGAAAATTGGCAACATGGTGTGGGTATATTGCTCGCCGCCTAAAATGAGAATAAAAAATTTGGCAAAAAGTATGCAAATGATAATCATAGGAATAAACAGTATTGTAATTGCTCCCGAATATGTATAAAAAACTTTTCTAACGGTATCAGGATCATTTCGCATGCTGGCTTTCGACATTTTAGGGAATGCTGTTGCCAAAAAACTGCGAAGCGGAATTTCCATCAGTTCGGTTAATTTCAGAGGTACCGAATATAGCGCAACTGCTGAAGCTCCGAAAGGACTGATACCTATTAAAAGTGTATCTGCACTTTTTAATAAATTTGATCCTAACATTGTTCCAATGGTGAATTTACCAAAATGAAACAGTTTTCTGTTTGCACTTTTAGAAGTTTTAAAAAGGTATTTTATTCCATCCCAACCTCTTGCGATTGACCATATCGAAGTAATTAAATTTACGGCAAGATGAGCATAAATCACCTCGATTATGTCCCATGATAAAAAAAAGTAATTAACAAGGATAAAAAGAAAAAAGAGCCCTTTCGACATGAGTTTGATGGTTAATATTGCAGTAAAATTTTGTTTGGCCTGCAACAAACCAAGGGCATTGTTGTAGGGCAAATTGAATATTGAAAGAACCGGATACCATACAAAAAAGTAATAATACCCTGAGGAAGATACCCATTCGCCAAAGAAAAATCTGGTTAATAACATCAAAATAATCACGATAACCGTAAGTAACAATCCAAGAAACCAGTTAGACCCAATCAACTCTTTTTGATCTTCGCCTTCAGTTCCTGATAGAAATCTTATGATCGAAACCTTGGTTATTGCAAATCTTAGCATTTCCACCAATCCTGCCGGTATCAGATACAACAGCCATTCACCAAACTTATCAGGAGAAAATGTTCGTGCAAGAAACATAAAACTAAGAAACCCAAATACAGCAACTGCTGTGTTTGACACCAAGGAAATAGACTCGTTGGATTTGAATAATCTTTTAAATTTTTGTAACATTTTACAATGAAAATGATTAATTAATGGAGGACTTGGTGTAAAACTGAAATTTCAACAATTGCTTGAGCATTTTTCTTAATTTGCTTCTTTTCTTTGGAAGAGTTCCTAAAACACCCTCGAGTTCTTCAATTTCTACTCCGTTAAGAAAAACTGCCGGTTTGCTTGTTGCGAATTGTATGAACATTTCCAGAGTTGTGTCATCTGATTTTTTCCACTCTCTGTTCGAGCGGACAACCATAATGTTCATATCGCTTTGCTTGATAATTGCCGTAGGGTAAAAGTTGAATAAAATGGCTGGAATTTCAAGAATAACATATTGAAAATTATTCAGCGAATGTATGCCTGGATCTGTTATCAAATCAAAGATATCTTGCTTTTCAGAAAAAGAATCGTCAATTGGATATGTTAGATTATCGGCATTACCACCGATTTCAAGCAGGTCGTTGTCCTTTTTATGAAAAAATGAGAATTTAAACAAGGAAATTGGATTTAAACGGTTTATCAATCGTTTTTCTTCTGTAACTGCCTTTTTACCATCGGGTTCAAAATCTTTTTCCTCATTGGTGTAGTTTAAATATAAAACTCTTTCGCCAATGGTTCTAAGCTTATCAACAAGTTTATTGGCAAGGAAAGTTTTTCCTTCCTTATTGGTATTACTAAAAATTATGATGAGCTTATTTTGTTTTTTCAAATTTACATCATCCGATTTTGTTATAAATTTGATTTCCTGAAGTAGCATTTCCACTAACCTGTTGGTAATAAATGGCATATTGTAAGCCCTGTATTTACTTATGATTTTTGGCATTATACCAATTGGTTTCAATCCTGTAAGATTTTCAGTTCTTGCCAGATTTTTGATCGTATTGTCAAAATACTCCGTCAACAAAATGCTAAATGCAACCAGGATTAGCCCAAATAAACCGGCTGCAATAATTAATAATTTCCTTTTTGATGGAATGGCTGATATGGGGAAATATGGAGGATCCATGGGTTTGATATTTGAAGAAAGCTGCTCATTTTGTTGCCTGAGTTTAGCCTCGTTCAAACTATGAAGCAGTGAGAGGTATTCTCTTTCAGCCACATCGATTTCGCGTTCTATTCTACTGATGTTGGCGCCAAGTGGTGCAAACAAATCATAATTTTTTGAAAACTCCTCCTGCCGGTTAAACAGCACCTGAAGCCCAGCTTTGGCTTCGGCATATTTTATTAAATTGCTGAGCCATTCGGAAAGTATATTGGAAATCGGCAGTCCATCAATCGAATTTGAAAATGAAAAAAGCCTGCTCACATCATTGTTTAACTGATTTTCAAGGAGATTTGCTTCTTCCCGTAAGCGTGCCATTTCATTTTTACTTGCTGTATCCGGCTCGTTATAAATTTCATTGATAGTGAGTTTTTCGGTAATATCAACGAGCCTGTTGCGCTTGATTAATATTTCATCTGAAATTCCCTGTATCTGACCCTGAACCTGTAATTGGCTTTCAAGCCTTTGTAGTGCTTGCTCAGCACCGGCCATTTTCATTCTTTCCAACTGAATATCCTCTTCAATTGCTTCTTTCTTTGCAGCAATAAATTTACTTTGCTCGTAATAGTTTATTATTTTATTGCCCTTGTTAAAAGACAGCAGCCCATCTTCTCCGGTTTTCAATCGTGTTTGAGCAAGTTTTACCTGATTTTGGAAATACGCTACAACAGCGTCTGATTGATTTTCTTTTAGTGATTTATAATTAGAAATAAATACCCTGGTAAGAATTTCAATTGTCCGCATAGTAATTCCCGGGTCGTCTGAAGTAAACTTTATTTCAATAAGATCGCTATTTTGTACACGGTTAACTTTAATCCCTGAAATAGCTTTTATGCTAAAATATTTGTGGTTAAAGTTTAGCAGGTTATAAATAAAATTTGTATCAGAACTATTTTTATATTCTGTAAAAATATGAACTGTTTGCTCGTAGGCAGCCCTAACAGCAACTGAGTCGTCAGCAAAGACTGGCCTGACCACCATATCTTTAATGTATTGCGGAACAAATTTCCTAAGATCGATAAATGAGTTTTTGGAAATGATGGTTTTGTCGTAGGCATTCAGTGATAAACACATTGCAAAGAGCCGGATGGCTGTTTCACTTTTTGTTTCTCTGGATTTAATTACATTAATCAGGTTATCAAATGCATTTTTTGATCCAAACAAATCAAATTTATCTTTTTGCTCTAGGGTATTTCCAGATGCCAGACCAGTGTAAATGATGGATTCTGATTCATATTGGAGGGTTGGATTACGGGTAAGGTAGCCCACAATAACAACCAAAACCATTGGAACAGTAACTATTAGCAGGATGTGTTTTCTGAATATGTTTATGAGTTGAATGATATTCATTGTTTAATAAATTTCATTGAGTAGATTAAATTTCATTCCTACAAGTTCTTCCAATAATAAATATTGCCGGTAAAACAGCATCCGGTCTTCTTTATAGCTATAAAGGTTGCTTGAGTGGGTTTGGGTGAGCCTGGAGAGTTCTGCTATTGATATTTTTCCGTTAATAAACTCCTTTTCAGCCATTTTTACCTGCAAACTTGATGTTACCTGTGCTTCATTTTTTACAATAAGTAAATCCTGATGAAGCAGCAAATTTTGATAAGTAAATATTACTTCCTGTTTTGTTTCCCGGATCATTTCTTCGCGTCTGATCATATTTTGTTCGATCATACGCTTACCCTGATTTAGGTTATTGCTTTGGTTAATAAGATCAAATATGGGCATTCGAAGGTATAAACCAACATTAAAAAATGTTTCACCTGCTGTGGACAAAAATTCTGAAGGCAAACCACCTGTAGTTTGACTTGATGTATAATTATACCTGTTGCCATAGGAAAAACCAGACGAAATACCCACAAATTTAGTCCAGGCTCTTTTATATTCTTTCAGCCTGTATTTTGCCAAACTTATTTCTGCATCCTCATATCGGATACGGGGGGCATTTTTAACCGCAGAATCTATAAGTACTTCGAGAGGGGGTAGTTTGTCCTGAATGTTGTCAACCAAGGGATTGAAACTGAATTTTAGGGTGGCGACAGTGTCGTTTTTTGACTGTGCACCGGCTGAAATATAGGTTGCGAGCGGCATACAGAGCAAAAGCACATAGGCTGCATACTTAATGGCAATATTTGGCATCAGGATTTTAAACATTTCCCGGCTGAATGAAGATTTTAAATGTTCTGAAAATTAGTTTAATATCTCCCCAAAACGAATTGTTTTCAGCATACTTCGCGTCCAACTCAAAACGTGTTTCTTCCGACATTACACCTCCCTGTCCCCTGAGTTCAACCTGCCACAGGCCAGTGAGCCCTGCCGCAGCATGAAATCGCTTGGCCCGCTTTTCGGTTATGGTCAGTTCTACTGCTTCATCATAGGGCAGAGGCCGGTTTCCCACGATCGACATGTCGCCTTTTATGATATTGATTAACTGAGGAAGTTCATCAATACTGGTGTTCCTTATAAATTTACCAACTTTGGTTATCCGTGGATCGTTTTCTAATTTCAGAAAAGCTGCTTTTTCTTTTTTCCTTCTGTTTTTTAAATTATCACAAATTTCCTCTCCGTGGATATAGGTGATTGGCGAGCAGTATTGGCCGGGAGGAAGTTTCGCGCAATCAGGGCAACTGTCCTCAACTTTCTTCTTGGCATACTGGTTTAAGTGGCTCAATTCTTTTTGCAGTTTATCAGCCCCTACACGCATGGAGCGGAATTTAAGAAAACCGAAAGTCCTGAAATTGGCTCCAACCCTTTTTGAAACGTAATAAAAAGGTCCCGGCGACTCAAGCTTGATGGCTATGATGATGATGAGCAGCAAAGGCGACAACAAAATTAGCGCCCCACCTGCAAGGGTAATATCAAAAAGGCGCTTAACAAATGGCGTTTTATACTCGGCAATGGCGGGTGAGCTGTTTATTTCGACTTTTTCAAACTCCCTGTTTTTCAAAAAGAGCACTCTTTGATATATTCTTTCAGCGTTGAGAGGAGTTTGGTAAAAGTCATCGATGTTTTCATGAAATGCCCGATTAAACATTTCATGTTCTTCCTGAAAAGATAGAAGTATAAAGGGTATCCCGGCAATGACTTTGCGTTCGCGCAAAAAATCCCTTGCCTGAATTCCATCGTTGCCCGGCAAATGAGTTTCGGCAATGATTACTTCAATTTCCGGATGAACCTGTAAATAGTTTACGGCTTCAATAACCGTGTCCATTTGCGTAATATCAAAGCGTCCGGATTTGTTCAAACAGTTTATCGATTCCGGGGCACTGCCAAGATATACAGTTTTCAATGCTTTATTATTTGAATTTTCCATTTTTAATTCCTATTGAAATTCTTTGTATCCGGCAATTTTCTCTTTAATTTTTTGCTCAGCTTCTGCAATGTCGAAGGGCTCGGGGAGGAAATCGAGTGCTCCTAATTTATAATAGTAAAGTTTTTCATTTTCCCTAAGGTCAATGTTTCTTAAACGAATTTTGGGATTCAGATTCTTTTCGATCAACGACAAAAGTTCCTGTGGATTGAAGGGTTTGGTCAAAAAATCCTGTGCTTTCAAATCATAACACCTTATTCTTTCCTTGCTCTCTTCAACGCCCGAAAGCATGATAACCGGAATATCACCAAAAAAGCCGCTGTTTCTGATGTTTTCAAGAAACTCATACCCGCTCATATTTGGCATTTCAATGTCGCAAATTATCAGGTCAGGCATGTTTTTTCCCTTTGTTAACCAATAAAACGCATCCTGACCATCGTTTTTAAGTTCAACATCATATTTGCCTTTTAGTGCAGTTTTAATAATAAGTTGGATGGTTTTTTCATCGTCAATAGCTAAAATCTTTTTCATCGTTAATTATTTTGTTATTGTAATCAAATTCATTTCAAATGTAGCAATTATTAAATATGTATTAAAGTAAAACTACTTATCATCGATAAATTAGCCGGATGCCTGCACAATAACTCACGTAATAATAAAATGAATATTTGACAGATAGCTATGGTGTGATAAATTTTCGCTTTGTTATTATTTCTCTTCATAGTCATCGTGGCAATTAATCCCAATGCACAAATTTATCAAACTTTTCAAAGGAAGGCTATATCAATTGCAGAAAAGTTGAGAATAGCAATAAAATTATCAATAGCTTTTGGAAATGCAATTTGTATGAAATTGCTAATAAAAATATTTAGGAAAGGATCAAAAAAGATGCGGACTATTTTGTCTTGGCTTTTAGTAAATCTTCCAGGCCAAAAAGCTCATCGCGCAAATGTGCAGCTTCGATGAAGTCAAGCTCCTTCACAGCATCCTCCATTTTCTTTTTGGTTTTTTGGATGGTTTTTGCAATTTCGTCGGCGCTCATGTATTGAACCACAGGATCGGCTGCAACATTTTGTCGTGTATTTTCAACATAGGCTTTGGAAGGTTCGGCCTTATGGCGAGCCACCGAAGTTTGCGACATAATCGAATCGGTGGATTTTACCAATGGGGTGGGGGTAATACCGTGTTTTTCGTTGTATTTGAGTTGTTTTTCACGTCGGCGATCTGTTTCCTCGATGGTTTTTCTCATCGATTCGGTAATTTTATCTGCATACATAATCACCAGCGAATTAATATTTCTTGCAGCCCTGCCTGCAGTTTGAGTAAGCGAGCGCTCCGAACGTAAAAATCCTTCTTTATCCGCATCGAGAATTGCCACCAGCGAAACTTCAGGCAAATCGAGCCCTTCACGCAGGAGATTTACACCAACAAGCACGTCAAAATTCCCAAGACGTAAATCCCTAAGTATTTCAACACGTTCGAGGGTATCCACATCGGAGTGGATGTAACGGCTCTTGATATTGAGTTTAGTAAGATATTTATACAATTCCTCAGCCATACGTTTGGTAAGCGTGGTAACAAGTACCCGTTCGTCATTTTTAATTACCCTGTCGATTTCTTCCAGTAAATCATCAATTTGATTCTGGCTTGGCCTGACTTCGATCACCGGATCCAATAAGCCGGTTGGTCTGATGAGTTGCTCCACAACAACACCTTCACTTTTTTGCAATTCAAATTCGGCGGGTGTGGCACTTACATAAATGGTTTGCCCGGTGAGAGCTTCAAACTCGTCAAATTTCAATGGGCGGTTATCCAATGCCGAGGGCAGCCTGAATCCATACTCCACCAAATTTTGTTTTCGTGAACGGTCGCCACCATACATGGCCCTGATTTGCGAAATGGTAACGTGGCTTTCGTCCACAATCAAAACAAAATCTTCAGGAAAATAATCGATAAGGCAAAAGGGGCGAGTTCCGGGTTTTCTTCCGTCAAAATATCTAGAATAATTTTCGATACCCGAACAATAACCAAGTTCGCGCATCATCTCAATATCGTAATTTACTCTGTCTTCAAGGCGCTTGGCCTCAATATGCTTTCCGATCTCTTTAAAATATTCAACCTGTTTAAACATATCCTGCTGTATTTCGATGAGCGAGGATTTCATTTTTTCTTTGGAGGTAACAAAAATGTTGGCAGGGTAAATGGAAATATTTTCAAATTTTTCTTTTTCTCTTCCGCTGACAGGGTCGAAGGTCAGTAATTCTTCAATTTCTTCGCCCCAAAGTATTATTCTGAAAGCAAAATCGGCATAGGCCGGGAAAACATCAATTACATCACCTTTGATACGGAAAGTACCATGCTTAAAATCAATTTCATTTCTGGAATACAGGCTTCCAACGAGGTCGAATAAGAATTTGTTTCTTGAAAGAACCTGACCCCTTACAAGATGAATTACATTGCTGGTAAAGTCATCAGGATTTCCTATACCATAAATACAAGAAACCGACGACACCACAATAACATCTCTGCGCCCTGAAAGCAGCGAAGAGGTAGTACTCAGCCTAAGCTTTTCAATTTCATCATTGATAGATAAATCCTTTTCAATGTAGGTATTGGTTGACGGGAGATAGGCTTCAGGTTGGTAATAATCGTAATATGAAACAAAATACTCGACGGCATTTTTGGGAAAAAACTGCTTAAATTCTCCATAAAGCTGGGCGGCCAGCGTTTTATTATGGCTCAAAACTAAGGCCGGGCGTTTAACTTCGTTCAGCACATTGGCAACCGTAAAGGTTTTCCCGGAACCGGTTACACCCAAAAGCACCTGTGCAGGGTCAGCCCTTTTTAATCCTTCTACAAGTTGCCTGATGGCTTGCGGCTGATCGCCCGTAGGCTTGTATTCTGAAGTTAAATCGAAATCCATGATAACATCGTGATTTGAGTAAAAAAGTTTTTTTTACCTGATTATGGAAACAAATCTAATGATTCATTTTAAAGTAGCAAGAAAGAGGAAAATGATCAGAGTACTTAACATCATGTTTTTTGAATCGAAAAGGCTCAAGGGTTTCACTATGCAAAATATAGTCGATACGCAAAAAGGGAACATCATCGGCATAACTTGCGCCAATGCCGCTGCCAATTTCAAGAAAGGCATCGTTGAGACCTTGCGATACTGTGCGATAAACATAGGAAAGCGGAGTATCGTTAAAATCGCCACAAACAATAACCGGATAGGGAGATGCAGCAATGTAGCGACCAACGATTTCAGCCTGTTCGGCTCTTTTTTTTGTGGCTCTGCTCAATTTGCTTAGAATTACTCTTATACCTGATGATGGTGTTGCAGCACCCGGATCGATAACATCCGATAACAATTGATGATCGGCCTTGGATAATTTAATGGATTCGAGATGCACATTGAAAACACGGATGGTGTCTGATTGAAAAACTATGTCGGTGTAAATGCCGGAATTGGCGGTTGAATTTTCAAATCTTAAGTTCCCTTTTCCAACAATGGGGTACCTGGTAAAGGTAGCAAGGCCGAAATGTTTATTATCACCCCTGGTCAGCACATAATCAACATGGTAATTTTTGGTTTCGCTTTTGTCGAGAAAGGGATCAATGGTCGGAAAATATTTTTCGGTACCGTGAAAAAATTCCTGGAAACATACAACATCAGCCTGTTCGCTGTTTACAAATTCAAAAATCGAATTTCTTGTAAAATAATTTTGATTTCCCGTCCACTTAAACTGGTCGAACAATCTTACATTGTAGGATATAACTTTCATAGCCGACTGGTAGTTTCCTACAGGCTTTTCGCCATTGAAGGCAAAAACTTTAAAAAACAAATTGTAGCTGGCTAAAATTGCAATCAATGAAAAAATGAAATAGTAGCGCAGCATGAAAATCCAAAGCAGAACAAAAACAAAGTTAATAACAAGCAATATTGGAAAAACAATGGCAAAAAGCGCAGGTATGACAGTTATTTCAGGATTTGTAAAAGGTGAAAGACAGGAAAGTACAAGGGCAAGAATAAAGATGAAATTGACCAGCAGGATGATTTTTGAAAACCAGGTGCCTGACTTCTTTTTTTTTGGTTTGGTCATTGGGTCGTTCAATTTTGCTTTTTACTCGATTGAAAAAGCATCTCTTTTTCTTCCCTGCTCAGGCTGCTGTATCCCGACCTTGATATTTTTTCAAGAATGGTATCAATTTTCTCCTGATCAATATTTTTCCTGAAATTGTACTCGTCATCTGTCATTGGCCGTCCTTTATCAAACGATGACCGATAAACGGGTTCTTCCTTTTTCTTATAGAAAAATTTAAAAAATCTCCTGAAGTTCATATTGCCGGTATTTATGTGCATTTGCTTATTTGCGTGGAACATCCTCACATAAAAGTATCCCCAGAAAGCACCACCAAGATGGGCGATATGACCGCCTGCATTATCTCCGGCAACACTAATCAAATCAAACACAACATAAAAAACTGCAAGGTGCCAAAGTTTTATGTTGATATTGGGAATGCGTAAAATGGAGTAGTTGGGAACGTAAGTGGTTGCGGCAATTAAAATGGCCAGCACCGAAGCCGATGACCCAATTGCAACGGCCACTTCAACCGACCTGCTAAACCATGGAAAAACATTGAAGGCACTTACAAAAAACAAAGCCCCTGCAAGTCCTCCATAAATATAAACCTTTAAAAGTTTTTTTTCAGACATGTATTCCGTGAAAATCCTCCCCCCAAAATACAGTACTATCATATTCGACAGAATGTGCATAAATTCCTGCTGCACAAACATGTAGGTAAAAATAGTCCAGGGGCGCATCAACAAAGTACTGATGTTGGCTGGAATTCCCAGATATTCGGTAAATATCGACCTTTCGGTTACAAAGCCTGTATCGGAAGGAACCTGAAAAAGGAGGACAATGGTTTGAAGGATGGCAATAAACAGAAAAACTGCAACATTAATAATGATGAGTTTTTTCAGGATAGACTGGCCTTTAAAAAAGCGTCTGACATCTTCAAATGGATTTTGCCGGTAATTCATCATGCTAATAAACGCCTTTTCGTTTCCAATATTTGATAAGAATAAACCCAAAAATCATCCCGCCAAGGTGAGCAAAGCGAGCCACGTTATCATCAGGACGGTTGGCAATTCCAAAAATCAATTCCACAAGGCCATAACCTATCACAAAGTATTTTGCCTTGATCGGGAACAAAAAATACAGGTACAGTTTGGTTTCGGGAAACATCATACCAAAAGCCAGCAAAATGCCAAAAACAGCCCCTGAGGCACCTACCATCGGAGCATTGATCATGGCATTCAAGGTTGCCATTTGGCCGTTGGAATAATTCAGCCCTTTGTCCAAAACACCAAGGCCATCACGCAAAACTGTGGCAACTTGCACTGGATCCATTTGCGATTCCAGCACAGAAATTCTAACGTAGGTTACCAGCAATTGAATGAGTGCAGCACCTATACCTGTGTAAATGTAATATTGTAAAAATCGCTTCGATCCCCAAACATTTTCGAGCATATAGCCAAACATCCAAAGGGCGAACATGTTAAACAGCACATGATTAAACCCTCCATGCATAAACATGTGGGTGATGAATTGATAAACCTGAAACCTTTCGGATGTAAAATAGTGCAAGCCCAGCAATTTTACCAGATCAATACCCTGAGTTGACATTGCCAGGGTGGCAAGAAATAATAAGCCGTTGATGATTAACAGATTTTTTACAACCGGTGGTAAAAAAGAAAAACCTTGCGGGCTATATTGTTGATGTTGATAGTTCATTGCGTTAGTTTCTGAAATTAACTTCTATTGTTTGGGTTTTGTTCAGACTGATCCATGTCAAAATTCAACAGTCTGTCGAGTGGAATAATTCTGATAACTGCCTGCCCATCAATCGAAATATCGGGAACCTGACAAGCAAACAAAGATTCGAGAATGCTTTTCATTTCTAATTGCTGCAATTTTTTACCACGTTTTATCGATAAATTTTTTGCCAGTGAGCGTGCTATATTATATCTTTTATCCAAATTCAACTCCAGCATGTTGGTCTTGTAATTATCTATGATTCCTTCGATCAATCCTACGATATCAGTTTGTTTTAGACCTGATGGCGTTCCGTTTACCCTGAACTGAAAGCTTTTTGATGTGTCAGGTTCAATGTGGAATCCCAACAAATTCAATTCATCTATAAGGTCGTGCAATAATTCTGCCTCAGCAGGCGGAAGTGAAATTTTGACAGGAAATAATTCCTGTTGCGACAGCGCCTTTCTGTTTCCGAGTAAATTTAAATAGCGTTCGTAAAGAATTCGCTCGTGAGCATTTTGCTGATCAATCACCATTAATCCCGATTTTACCTGTGTCAAAATAAAAGAATGGTGCAGTTGAAAAAAATTGTCAGGTGTCGAATCCTCATTCCCCAGATCGGCTTTTACCTGCAAAGCCTGCTCCACGACAATTTTAGCAGGCTGAAATTCCTCATCACCGGTATTTCGGTCGGGGTATAAATTTTCCCAATTTTGAAGGTTGCTTGTTTCACGCATCGAAGGCTCCTTTTTAGCATATCCAAAAGGATTGTAGTTTGGGTCGAGTTTTAAACTTGGCTGCCTGATAGGCGTATCCTTCGAAGGCATTGTAAAATCCAGCGTAGGATCTTTGCTAAAATCGAGGCTGGGTGTGATGCTGAATTTTCCCAGAGAGGCTTTAACCGCCGATCTCAATACAGAATACATCACCTTTTCATCCTGAAATTTAATTTCGGTTTTGGTAGGATGTATATTGATATCGATTTCTTCCGGATTAATATCAATAAAAATAAAATAGGCAGGGTAGGATTTTTCGGGAAGGAGCTGGTCGAAAGCATTGTCAACGGCATGATTCAGGTAGGCATGTTTCATGAATCTTTTGTTTACAAAAAAATATTGTTCCCCTCTAACCCTTTTGGCAAATTCAGGCTTCCCGACAAAACCTGTAATCGACATCGACTCCATTTCCTGCTCTACGGGAATTAATCGTTTGTTAAAATTCTGTCCGAATATTGCAACTATTCTTTCTTTTAGGGAGCAAGGGCGAAGCTGAAAAATTGCTTTTCCGTCATTGAACATGCTGAATGAAATATTTGCATGAGCAAGACTTACGCGCTGAAATTCTTCAAGAATATGACGTAATTCAACAGTATTTGATTTAAGGAATTTCCGCCGGGCAGGAACAATAAAGAAAAGATTTTTGACCATGAAAGTTGTTCCCGACTGGCATTGACAAAATTCCTGGCTTTTAACCTCCGATCCTTCAATAATAATGCAGGTACCCAGTTCATCCTCAACTTTTTTTGTTTTTAGCTCAATCTGAGCAATGGCAGCTATGGAAGCAAGGGCTTCGCCACGAAATCCCATGGTGCGTATCGAAAATAAATCGTTAACCGAATTAATTTTTGAAGTTGCGTGCCGCTCAAAAGCCATCCGGGCATCTGTTTCGGACATACCACAACCATTATCGGTAACCTGGATCAGGGTTTTTCCTGCATCTTTTATTACAAGGTCGATATGCTGAGCTCCGGCATCTATGGCGTTTTCCAACAACTCCTTAACCGCAGAGGCGGGTCGCTGAATAACTTCACCGGCAGCAATTTGATTGGCAACTGAATCTGGTAATAAACGAATGATGTCAGACATAAAAAATCTTCTTCCACAATATCTTTAAACAAAAAATACAAAATACACCAGCAATGCCACCACGATTAAATAAATTAAAAGATTGATACTTTTGGCTTTATTGCGGTTTTGCCTGTCAATCCTTCGCCAGCGTCTGTCGATATCCCGTTTCAGTGTTTTGGAACCAACCACTGAACCATCTTCTATTGCCTTACGGCGTTCTTCTTTTCGTTCTTTCTCTTCATCGTAGTAGCGTGGTTTGAAATCGAATTGCCTGGGTTGTGGACGTTTAAAAAATACGATTTGCATGATATTAATATTTATGGCAAAATTAGGACTTATTCCCAAATAGAATGATGTAAACGGTATTTTGAGTCCTACATTATTTAAATGCTAAATTCAAAGTGCTAATCAAGAAATTGTTGGCATAGCGAACCACTATTCTATTCTCCAAATACCCCACACAGCAAAACTCCATTCATCCACCAGTCCATTTCTCCTTTTCCAGCAAGATGCTTTTATTGTCCGACTATTCGGCGGGATTGTATAATTTTGCTCCAATTTTAATGAACAAAATATTATTTACATGCCTTCAGGTGCTGATATTAGTAAATTGATTGTTGTTGGCGACAGGGTATTGATCAAGCCAAAAACGCAAAACAACAGGTCGAGAGGCGGTTTGTATCTGCCTCCCGGGTATAAAGAAAAGGAAGAAGTTCAAAGTGGATATGTGGTCAAAGCAGGGCCTGGTTTTCCGATACCATTGCCAGGGGATGATTCAGATGAGCCCTGGAAAAACACCGAAGAAAAAACAAAATACATTCCCCTTCAGGTGAAAGTTGGAGATATTGCCATTTTTATGCAGAAAGGAGCAGTTGAAATTATGTATCATGGTGAAAAATATTTTATCGTACCACAACATTCAATTTTATTGCTCGAAAGGGATGAGGAGCTTTTTGATTGAGAGTGATGGGCCCCGATAGCTATCGGGGTGGTTATTGGTTATTGGTTATTGGTTATTTGAGATTGTTGATTGAGAATGGGTTTTATGAAATTTATGCAGGTTTATTTTTTTATGTTTTCTTTTCTGATCATGTCATGTGTAACTTATGACGATGGAAGGAATCCCAAAACCACACAAGATGATTTTTCTGATTTTTCGATTTCAAATCCTGAAATAGCAAGTGGTTTCAGAATTAAAGAAAATGGTGAAATTAAACTGATCGAAATTACCAATCCAGCGGATACCAGTGAGGTAAAGCAAAAAATATATCTTGTTGATATTAAAGGAGCACATCTGGATTTTAATGACGGTAAAAAAATTATAATCCCTGTAAAAAATATGGTCTGCTTGTCGGCATCACATTTATCCTTTCTTGATGCATTGGGTGAGATGGATAAATTGATAGGAGTAAACAGCACCGAATATGTTGTTTCAAGCAAATTTCAGGGATTGGTTGAATCAGGAAAAATTAAGGAAATCGGGGTTGGAGATCATTTTAAACTCGAGGAATTGATAAATCTTGCACCTGATATTATTATGGTATCACCACAAAAAGGACAAAGTTTTACACCCCTCGAAAATGCCGGACTAACCATTATACCAAATGGCGATTACCTTGAATCACACCCTCTGGGACGTGCAGAATGGATAAAATTTATGGGAATACTGACCGGCAAAGAATTGGAAGCCATCCAAATTTTTGACTCCATCAAAGCAGCATACATTGGCTTGAAAAAACTTACTGAAAATGTTGTATCCCGACCAACTGTTATTACCGGAAAGCAATACGGCGGATTTTGGAATTTATCAGGAGGCAAAAGCTATGAATCGGGCTTCCTCAATGATGCTGGTGCTGACTATTTGTGGGCTGAAGATTTGGGTACTGGCGGAATCATGCTCGATTTTGAAACCGTTTACGATCGGGGTTTGAATGCCGATTTTTGGAGGTTTCTTGTGTTTTCGCAATCTGAATTTACTTACCAGATGTTGAAAGATGAGGATGAGCGTTATGCGGATTTTTCAGCATTCAAAAACAAACAGGTAATTGTTTGCAATACCTTTAAAAAACCCTTTTTCCAAAAAGGGTTTCTTGAGCCGCAAGTTATTCTGGCAGATTACATTTATATTTTTCATCCCCGGCTCCTGCCTGATCATGAGAATGTTTACTATGAACTTTTGAAATGACAGAAATTTCTCTTGCATATCAAAAACACCAAAAATCCATAGCAGGAAAATTCGTTGCCATGGGATTGGTAATTCTATTGCTTTTTATTTTGAATATTGCTTTTGGATCGGTGACCATACCACCGCTGGAAATACTCCAAATTATTTTCGGCACAGGTGCAGGCAAAGCTTCCTGGCAGGGAATTATTGTGGATACCCGGTTTCCGCAGGCAATAACAGCGGTTTTGGCTGGTGCAGCGCTCGGAGTAAGTGGCCTGATGATGCAGACTTTGTTTAGAAACCCGCTTGCCGGGCCATCGGTTCTGGGGGTAAGCTCCGGGGCAAGTCTGGGTGTTGCTTTGCTCATGTTGCTCACATCGGTTCCTGGTGTGCGCATCATTACACAAAATCAGATCACCAACAATTTTTCGGTGGTCATCGCAGCATTTGCCGGGGCTTTCGCTGTTTTGGTGATCATCATGTTATTGGCAGCAAAATATCGGAGCAACTCTACCATTCTCATCATAGGCATCATGCTTGCTTATGTTATTTCGGCCATTGTGGGGATATTACAATTTTACAGCCTGAAAGAGGATCTTCAGGCATTCATTATTTGGGGGCTTGGAAGTTTTAGCAATGTATCATGGCAGCAACTTACCTTTTTCATACCGGTTGTAATTTTTGGATTAGGTTTATCAATATTGATGATCAAACCCATGAATGCAATTTTACTTGGTGATAATTACGCTCGAAATCTGGGATTCAATGTTAAACGAATTTCAATTTTGCTGATCACAGGAGCAGGAATCCTTGTTGCCGTTGTTACTGCATACTGTGGCCCCATTGCTTTTTTAGGCATTGCAATTCCTCACCTTAGCCGAAATCTTTTCAAGAGCTCCGATCATTTTATAAATGTACCCGGCACAATCCTTTCGGGGATAATGCTTGCCCTGTTCTGCAACATGATTGCCAGACTGCCGGGCTTTGACGGTGCACTGCCAATCAATGCGATTACTTCCCTGATTGGTGCTCCACTTGTGATATGGATTATCATTAAAAGTAACCACTACCAAAAAGCTGTTTAATGAAAGATGTGGTTTTAAATACTAAAAAGCTATCCATTGGTTACCGGCAAAAAGGCGGACTGAAAAATGTGCTGCACAAGGGTTTAAACCTTAGGCTTAACAGGGGAGAAATTACTTGTCTGCTTGGCCCCAATGGCTCCGGCAAAAGCACGCTTATCAGGACTCTGGCAGGGTTTCAAAAAATAATCGATGGCGAAGTTTTTATTCAAAATACTGAGTTATCTACAATTTCCGCAGGCGAAAGTGCAAAAAAAATGAGTGTGGTTCTCACCGAGCAGGTTTTTGTTGGAAATATGGAAGTATTTGATGTGGTGGCTTATGGAAGATCACCGTACACAGGATTTTTGGGAAGGCTGAGCGAAATTGACACTATGACCATTGAACATGCATTAAGGGAAACCGGCATAGAAAATCTTCACAATCGCAAATATTTTGAATTGAGTGATGGAGAACGGCAAAAAGTTTTAATTGCAAAATCTCTTGCCCAGGAAACCCCAATCATCTTTTTAGATGAACCCACAGCTTTCCTTGATTTTCCAAGCAAAATTGAAATTCTGCAATTACTGCGAAAAGCATCCTGGGAACAGAATAAAGCCATTCTTTTGTCCACTCACGATTTACAATTAGCCATTCGTTTTGCTGACAAGATATGGCTCATGGGAAATGACAAGGCCATGCAGGCAGGCATTCCTGAAGATTTAATTCTTTCAGGCCGGTTTGCTGAGTTTTTCGATCGCGATAAAACAAAATTTGATATTGCTTCCGGAAACTTCGAATTTCAGGCTCAACCCATTGGAAATATCAACATCAATGGTAGTGGGACATCCGCCGAATGGCTAAAAAAAGCACTCATAAGAAAAGGATATCAGGTAAATGGAATCGAAAATCCTGTTGCGGTGATTGACATTACAAAAAACCAATATCAAATTACAAGGGATAAAGAAAGTACTCAAGCAGAAACCATCGCTGAGGTTTTAGAAGCAATAAAAAAAGCCGGATGAATTATCAACCGGCTTTTTTCAGGGCTCAATAAGGAATCAATCTTCTTTCCCAAGCATTACCAAATCGTTAACATTTACCTGCGTGAAAAACTTGCGCTTGCCCTCTTTGTCGTCGTAACTGGTAGTCTCCAGCTTTCCTTCAACGGCAATCTGCTTTCCTTTTTTCAGATATTTTTCAGCCACATCAGCCAGTTTGCCCCAAATAATGAGATTGTGCCACTGTGTGTCGGTTACTTTTTCGCCATTTGGTTTGTTGTAGGTTTCGGAGGTGGCCAGTGAAAAACGAGCCATTTTGTTTCCGTTTGATACTTCTTTTACTTCCGGGTCCATGCCCAGGTTTCCGATTAACTGTACGCTGTTTCTTAAACTTCTCATGACTATTAAAATTTAAATGAATGATTAAATAATTTTGATGAAGCAAAGATAGGACGGGCAGTAGCGGATAGTCGGTTAATAAATAATTGTATTCGCTTACAAGCGGATATAAACGTTTTTAACCGTTTACAAACGGATAATTGGTAAAGCAATAATAGGACTTCAGGTTCCTAAACAATTTATTCTCAAGATATTTCCCCATAAAACTAATTAGCTGGACTCAGGGTGTTTTTGGAAATTAACATTTCGGAAAGAATCTCCAAAAAGGGATAAATTATTAATTTTGTGAAAAACAAAAAGTCATGCAAATAGCCAATCCGATTTACGATGTTGTTTTTAAATACCTGATGGACGACAACAGGGTAGCCAAAATGCTGATTTCAAAAATCAT
>JAIOZV010000058.1 GCA_021740425.1 Bacteroidales bacterium
GCCATGCTCATTGGCGGCACAACCTAACTGCCCTACAGTTCTGGCGCCAAGTGCTGTTGCCAGCAAATCGGTGGGTGAAAAAGCTTCGCCCTTGCCTTTATTGTCGGGCGGAGCATCTGTTACTATCTGGTTTCCCGAAAGCAACTGCGTAGCTTTGGTTCTCAGGCCTCCAATGTAAATAATATTTGATGTTTTCATTGCGAATCCGTTGTTTGATTATACAGGCGAAATAACTAAAAATCGAAATTCATGGTTGACAATTTCTAAAAAAAGGCAAAAAAAAACCCCACCGGGCGGTGGGGACAAAAAAATGAAATGAAAAAATTATCTCTCTCTAACTAATTACTATTTTTTACCTTTGTCTTTGCTGCAACATGTTTTGGCTTCGCCTGCACATTTTTCTTTGCCTGCTTCAGCTTTTAAACCTTTGTCACAACTCTCTTTGCAATTTTCTTTGTTACAATTTTCTTTTGTACAATTTTCTTTTGAGCAGTTTTCTTTCGTTGCTTTTGTTGTGGTTTTCTTGGTTTTATCATCCTCGTCAGCCAATGGAACAATGGAATTCAAATCAGAAGCACTAACGATTATTTCCGTTGAATTTGCATTTACTGACTGAACTTTTTTTGCTGTTACGATACCTGCTGAGAGGAAAAGTGCTAATGATAAGAATAAAAGTACTTTTTTCATGATTTAAATTTTATTAAGTTTAGTTTTTATCTTTCGTAAATATTGTGATGCAAACATACTACTCCCGACATGCCTCAGATGTTAATGCCTTGTTAAATACTGTTAATGATTTGTTAAATATTTATTTTACACATTTTGCAGATTAATTTTGAAGCATGAAGCGAAAACTATTTAATGTCATTATCATAACTACCGCCATTGCCCTTTCCGGCATCATAGTAACGCAGTTTTTTTGGGTCAGAGATGCAGTTAACATGAAGAATGAACAATTTTATCAAAATGCTCATCTCGGCTTAAAAAGAGTAATCAATCAATTAATGGCCTTGCAAAACGATTCGCTTACCGCTGCTAAATTCCTTCAGGCTGATAATGGGAACAACTACCACAGTCAGTTTATTCAATCGCTGGATCCAGCACTGATTAAACGAATGATCAATTCTGAATTTAAAAATCTTGAACTTTGCAAAGTATATTATTATGGAATTTACGATAGCGAAAGCCACGAATTTGTAATGCTCAGCGAAGATGCAGATATTCATGAACTCCTGAATTCCGAGCACAATGCCCCGATATCCTGCGTTTTTCAAAAAAACCAATATATTCTTGCAGTGTATTTTCCGCTTCAGCGTGATTTTGTTTTTAATAACATGCAAATTTACATCAGCCTGTCAGGGGTTTTTATGCTCATTGTGGTTGCAGGTTTTTGGCTAACTGCCCGATCGTGGCTCATGCAAAAAAAATTGTCGGAAATGAAAACGGATTTTGTAAACAACATGACCCACGAATTGAAGACTCCCATTTCAACAATTTCGATTGCCTGCGAAATGTTAAAAAGAAAGGAAATTCAATTCATTCCCGATCGGGTTGATAAATATGCAAACATCATTTATAATGAAAATGACAGATTAAAAAATCAGGTTGATCATGTGCTTCAAATTGCCATGCTCGACAGGAAAGATTATGAATTGAAATTGCAAAATGTTGACCTGCATGAATTGATAGAACAATCAATGAACAGGTTTGAGGTAACTGTTGCAGAGCGAAACGGTGAATTGAAAAAGCGCCTGAATGCGGCAAAAAGTGTTGTGCTTGCCGACCACAGACATATCTCGAACGTGTTGGATAATCTTGTGGATAATGCAATTAAATATTCTCAGGATAAGCCGGAAATCACCATCTCCACCTTTAGTAATAAAAACGGAGTGGTAATTACTGTGGATGATTGCGGCATTGGCATTGCTGATGAACATCTTAAAAATATTTTTAAGCAGTTTCATCGTGTTCCAACCGGCGACCTGCATGATGTGAAAGGCTTTGGCCTGGGTTTATATTACGTAAAAAGCATAGTGCTTGCTCATGGCGGCAATATTACTGTAAAAAGCACACTGGGTAAGGGTAGCAATTTCAGTGCTTTTCTCCCATTTACATACAACGAAAAAAAACAGGTGGTAAAATGAATGATTAATCAGAGAACCCTGAGTTGATAAATTTTATCACCGGAAATTTAATTTACATTTGTGAAGGGAAAATAATTATGGAAATGAAAGAAAGTAAAAACTTTTCGATTCTTCTGGCAGAGGATGACTCAAATCTGAGTACAGTTTTGGTCGATTATCTCGAAATGCTGGACTACAAAGTTACACTTTGCAAAAATGGGATGGAGGCACTGACTGAATTTCAGACTTCACATTTCGATCTTTGCATTTTTGATGTGATGATGCCTAAAAAAGATGGCTTTGCTCTTGCTGAAGAAATCAGAAAAGAAAATGATGAAATCCCTATTATATTTTTAACCGCCAAATCATTGAAAGAAGACAGGGTGAAAGGTTTTACCATTGGCTGTGATGACTATATAATAAAGCCCTTCAGTACCGAAGAGTTGAGTTTACGGGTTCAGGCTATTTTAAAGAGATGTGTTATCCGCCGGTCGGCAGGTGTGAATAAAATTACAGGATTACATCAACTGGGAAAGTTTGTTTTTGACCCGATAAACATGACATTGCAATCAGATGATGGAGAAAAGCGGCTAACCCGAAAAGAATCGGCATTGTTAAAACTATTGATTGAACATCGCAATCAAATCATGCCCCGCGAAACAGCCCTGAAGAAAATTTGGGGTGGCAACGATTATTTTATTGGCCGAAGTATGGATGTGTTTATTGCCAAATTGCGTAAGTACCTGAGAAGTGATCCCAGCATTACCATTGTAAATGTGCATGGTACAGGCTTCAAATTTGAAATCGATGATAAAGAGTAATCACCGGGTTTTTATACTCACCGGAAAAATTCAATTTGCACCTCCAATCAGATTTTCAAACATTTGTTTATAATTTGGAGTTGGAACTTTTCTGTCAGGATCACACTATTTTAGTTTTCATATTATCACTACAATTAACTAACTAAAACAATTACAGAAAATGAGAAAAATTTATTTACTTATGATTGCGGTGTTTGTTTTTATCAATTTTGGAACAGCACAAACAGCAACACAACTTGATTTGAACGGCGATATCATTCCCGTTGAAGCGATGATCTCCCAGGGTTTACAAACCCAGGCTGATGTAAGCGTTAATGAACAGCGCACCGAAAGAGCCGAATGGATGTCGAAAGGCCCATGGGGTGGGAACCTTCGTGGTTTTGCCACTGACCCTACCAATGGTATGAATGTAGTTATTGCCTGCGGGCATTCCCTTGCCGGCAACGGAGGTATGTGGTTTTCCAACGATGGCGGTTTAAGCTGGAACGGATCCGACATCGGGAGCAAATTAATGTATAGTGCTTTTGCTCATCCCACCATTGGCGGGAAATTTTATGCAGGCGGAAAATATGGTATTTACGAATCCAATGATGGAGGCGCTACCTGGGTGCAAATTGCTTATCCAAGCACCACAATTATTGGTTTTGGGATGCAAACAGCAAATCCGGATCTAATGATTGCAGGCATTGCATCCAATCAAGGGGTAAAATATTCTCCCGATGCAGGAGCAAACTGGCTTTCCACCAACCTTTCGACAGGTTATATGAAGGATTTTGCAGTATCGGCTGCCAATCCCGGGCTTATGTTTCTTGCCGTTTCAGGAACTTCCGGATCAGGACTTTACACAAGTAGTGATGGCGCCCTATGGACGGCCATCAATCCTGTAGGTTCGGGACAATGCTATGGTATTTATGTTGATCCCAATAATGCCAATTTCCTATTGTTAGGTGCTGAATTTGGTATTTTTAAATCGACCGATGGCGGTGCCAATTGGGCACAGGTTTTAAGCACGGGCAATTTTGCACGAGGCATTGTTAAATATAACGGCACCTTTTATTCGGTGGTTTATGGTGGCAGTGTTTACGAGAGCACCGACAACGGCGAAACCTGGACGATGGCCAACGGGGATTTTGTCGAGAAAACCTGGCAAGCAATGGGTGTTTCCGATGCGGGAGCTTTGTTTGGCAATTGGGGCTCCATTGTGCTGGGAGATGGGCAAAACTATACCCAAAGTGTGCAGGGATTAAAAAATGCTTATGTTCATACAACGGTTTATTACGCTGACAGGAATGAATTGTGGGCTGGCACTGAAGGCAGCGGCATCTGGCGTTCGACAGATATGGGTGAAACCTGGGAAAATAAATCCGATGGCATTCAGGGTTACTGGACATACACATTTGCACCTACCAACCACACCGAATGGCAGGTCGAACGGATGATGGCTGCAACCAATAATGGTATTTATTATACAGATGATTTTGGAGAAAACTGGATATTGTTAAATCAGGAAACCTCCTATTATACAGGCGCAATGATTCATTGGAGCAATCCCGACATTATGTGGATTGGCGGATCAACAGGTCCTTTAAAATACACACTTGATGGAGGCGCTTCATGGAATGATCCTTTAGGCTTGCCCTTTGCTTTTTATCCGCGTTACAATTTGTGCCTGAACGAAGGAGGAGAACCCAGGGTATTATTGATCTATGAACAACTCGCAACCACCGCCTATTATTCCGATGACCTGGGAGCAAATTTTGTTGCCTCCACAGGTTTTTCAGGTGTCAGCTATTTTACCGACTTGTCAATTCGCCTTGCAGGAAATGGCCTCGACCAAAAAGTGTACATGTCAACCGATCAGGGGATTTATCAATCATCATACGGTGAAACCTATACCATAAGCCCCAATCTTACAGGCCTTACCTGGAGTGTGCTTGGATCGGAGGGCACTGACGTATATGCCGGAGCCAACAGTGGTGTTTATCATAGCAACGATGAGGGTCAAACGTGGGAAGCCATGAATCAGGGAATAGAAAACATGGCGGTATGGGATATCACTTATGGTGGCAGTCCGGGCGAGCTATTTGCCGGAACCCGCGGGTACAGCATTTATAAATTTGGAGAGCCTCAATCGGGCAAAATACTTGGATTTGTGCGCGATGCTGTAACAAACCTTACAATTCCTGAAGCTGAGATTTCTGCCTCAAATTTTGAAAACAGTGTGTTTACCTTCTCTACGCCATTTGGAGCCTATTATTCCATGATGCTGCCAGCAGGGATTTACGATCTTGTGTGTGCTGCCGAAGGTTATGAAACAGCAAATGTGCAGGATTTTCAGATTTTTGCCAACCAAAACCATGGATACACTTTTTATTTGCAGGCAGTGACTGAAGTTGCGACCGCGATTGAAACGCCTGCTTTAGTGAAATTTCAGGTGTATCCCAATCCAGCTAATAGTGAGGTTACAATTATTGGAAACAATATCAATGCTTGTGAAATCCTTAATCAGGCAGGGCAGCAGGTTTTAATGATAAATGGTTTTGATGGGAGGCAAACCGTAAATATCGGACATTTGCCAAACGGGATTTATTTTCTGAAATTCAACAATGATCAAAGTGTTGAAATCCACAAATTAGTCAAGGAATAGAATACCATCCATAATTTTATTCAGGATGGAATTTAAATGGACGTTTAGGATCATGATCCTAAACGGCCATTTAATTTTATCAAAAAATCCAAACTTGATTTCCCCGGGGCTGTTTTGAATGATAATTCAAAACAGCCTTTAAGTTTTATCTCTCTTTCATTTTTACTTTGCGATCTGCACCTTAATAATGCTTGTGCTTTCAGCAGTTGAAACCCTTAACAAATATTGCCCGTTTCCAAGCGATGAAACATCCAAAGCTGAATGATTGTTAACATTTTCAAGAGTGAGTATGGTTTTCCCTGTCATGTCAACAAATTCTGCACTCATGGGTAAGTCGCTTCCGCTATCAATATTCAGCCAATCGAAAGCAGGATTGGGATAAACACCAATATTCGCATTAAACATACCGATTTGGGTAACATTACCAATATCAATGTACTGTTCTGCCGCAAAAGAAGATGCTGCACCCGACTGATCAATAGCTTGCACACTCCAAAAATATACCCCGTTTTCAAGACCTGTTAAATCCATTTGCAGTTGCATTTGGCAATTGCCCGGTTTTGGAATAAAATGAAAACCAAAATTTGACGACATTGGATCGATGATGGATTGTGCACAAACAATATCTCCCGTACCTGAAGCCGTTCCAACGTAAACATTGTACTGCAACGAGGCCTGCGGGGTATGGTCGTCGGTTGCCATGTCCCAGGTTAATTGTACGTTATTTCCATCAACCAGGGCAAAAAGATTTGCAGGGGCATCCGGTGCCTGATTGGCGGAGTAGGTGTTTGAATTGGCATCATTGATAAATATCCCGACATCACCTGTCGAGTTGCTATCATAGCCAACCAGAAAAAGGTCAAGATCACCATCGTTGTCAATGTCGGTTAAATCCAGTGTTCCTGATCCAAAACCGGGAATGTTGTGTGCAAGTGCACTGTAGGTTCCATTGTCGTTGATATAAATCTTTGTGGATTTCACATAATTCTCATTATCACCGGTCATCACCACATCCATATCACCATCGTTATCTATATCACCGGTTTGCATGCCAATATTGCCATTGCTGGTTCTAACGCCAAACAAGCCGGTATTCATCATTTCGAATTGCCCGTCAGTATTATAATATACCACGAAAGGATATTGACTGCCATCATCTCCAACATACACAACATCCAAATCGCCGTCACCATCAGCATCATCCCACAAGGCATTGTTGTACCAGGCACAATCCATAAAACCGGCCTGAATATCAGAAAAAACTCCATCGTTGTTTTCATAGATCAACACCAAAGTATTGCTGAAATCTGCGGGTGTTCCGGTATGCAAAAGGTCAGGATCGCCATCGCCATCGTAATCTCCCCATTCCATCGAACCGGCGGTTAGCCCCGGCAATCCTGCGTTGATATTGATAAAAATGCCGTTATCATTTCTGAAAATGGCGCTGTTGGCCGAACCTGCAGTGTACCACGAATAGGCAAGATCCAGATCACCGTCGTTGTCGTAGTCACCCCAGCCTGTGGAATTCCAGAATCCTGCAGGCAGATCAACTGTTAGCGGGCTAAAATTTCCGGCATCATTTTTAAAGATCGTGGCAAATGCTCCCATCGAGTAGTCCTGCCCTGAGCATAAAAGATCATAATCGCCATCGCCATCAAAATCGGCCCAACTGATGGCTCCCATGTGCATAGGTGTTAGTCCCGCATTGATAGGAGTAAAAACACCCTCGTCATTTCTGTAGATATCTGCGATATCATTAAAATCACTGTCCACCCCAATGATTGCCAAATCCTGATCACCATCATTATCGTAATCAGCAAAGTCGGCCGAAGCAAAAAAGCATGGTGTAATTTGGGTGGGGACTTCTGTAAACGTTTGGGCTTTAAGCATCCCTGCAAATAAAATGCAAGCCAAAAATGTAAAATATCTCATATCAATTTGTTTTAGTTTGTGCAATGTTAGTGGTTTTTGACATTGGTTTTCAAGGTTTTTTTTAAACCATAAATCCCGGGCTTACATAAAATAGCTATACATGCTAATGATACAGCGTTTTGCACGGATTAATATAACCATTCTAAATTTGATTTTTTGTTCAAATTTGAATTTTGGGGAATTTGTCATAATGAAATTGACATTGTCCCATGGATGAAGATTAATGAATTTGGCTGTCAAAAATTAGAAAATGGTTTCAATATGCTGCTTTTACTTTTGTGATGGCTACATCCACAAGCTCCCATTTGTTATATCGGTTTCCGAATTTCACCTCTATGAAATATTTTTTCTTCCCATCAAAATAGTTGAATTTGTAAAAAATCATCCCATCTTCCATTTCCTCTGCAGATAAAAGATCGAGGGCAAATTTTACATCATAAAAAAAGATGGCTCCCTGATTCCATAAATAAACTTCACCGGTTTGGTTTTGCAGCGGTTTATCCTGGTGGTAGTCTCCAAAGCTGCCCAAATTGATATAAAAAAGCGGGTTGCCCTCTTCGTCTTCTACTTTGTACTTCTTCAGGATGTCCTCGTTTTCCGAAATCATAAGCATGTGATTGCGGAAAGATTCAGCCGGAATTTGTTGTGCTTGTGTTTTTAGCACAAATGATGATACAATTATCAGGAAAAGATATTTCATCGTTTAAAATTTTTACAAATTTAAGATTGTTGAAAGGATTTGAATGGTTAAGCTTTTTGTTTTTATTCATCCCTCAGCGCATCGATTGGCCTGATCCTTACAGCCCTGCTGGCGGGTATCAATCCCGCAAGGGCGCCTGAAACAATCAATACGATTAATGAAATTACTGCGATACGGAAATCTATTTCAGGACGTTTGAACATTTCGTTTTCAACGCCAAAGGTGATGAGCGCATAGTTGATTCCCTCGACTAAAGCTACCCCTGCAACAAGGCCGGCATATCCGGCGAGTGAGGTGAGGAAAATGGATTCGATGATGATTTGTCCCATGATATAATTTGGGGTAGCGCCAATTGCACGCTGGATGCCAATTTCGCGCGTGCGTTCTTTAACGATTACCAGCATAATGTTGCTGATGCCTATAACTCCCGCCAATAAGGTGCCAATGCCCACCACCCAGATCAACATAGAAATACCACCAAACAAACCTTTCATCTGTTCAAATTCTTCTTCAAGGTTGAAATGGCCGAATGCTTCCTGATCGTCAGGATGGACTGAATGGCGTTTTGCCAGCAAAGCGATGACCTCATCTTCAACAACTGAGGCAGATACTTCATCTTTGCTCGTAATTGAAAACCACGCCACAAAATCACCATAATTGTAGGTTTTCTGGAGGGTTGTAAAAGGCATGTAAATACTCTGTTCTTTTTCGCCGCCAAAATTGATGTTGGTGTTGAGGGGTTTAAAAATCCCTACAACCTGAAAATAGACTCCTTGAATACGGATGTATTGGCCAACAGGGTCTTCATTATCATCAAAAAGAATTTCACGAACCCTGGTGCCGATAACTGCAATTTTCCGGCGCTCATCAATGTCCTTTTGATTGATGAACCGGCCTTCCAGAATTTCCATCGGGTCGATGAGATTCCATTCAGGATATTCACCCAAAATAGAAAACGCCCCGGTTTTGTCGTTCCTCACAACGTTATTTGATCCATCACCAGAGGACCATCCCTGAATTTTTGGAGCAAGGTATTTGATGTTTTTAACGTATTGTCGGATGGCAGCAATATCATCGTTTCTGAAATCGACACTTCTACCGCGTGGAAGCCCTTTGTAGGGCATGGTGGTTCGCTGACCCCAGATAAAGACGCTGTTGGTGGCAAAATTCCCCATTCCTCCGGTAACTCCGTTTTCAAGGCCTTTTCCCGATCCGAGCATAATCATGAGCATGAAAATGCCCCAGAAAACGCCAAAAGCGGTCATAAAGGTTCGAAGCCTGTTTTTTTTCAGGGTTTGAAATATTTCCTGCCAAAGATCCCTGTCGAATAGTTTCATGGGGTGAAGATAATAATTATTGCTTATTGAGCCTGTCCGTCCACCGGCGTATTATTGGGTTTTTCCTGAATTACTGAACATGCAGTTAATCGATTCAGTATTTAGTGAGAAACTCTTTAAATTGTGTCATTCAGTGCTTCCATGATTAATTGTCGGAGTTTGTCTGACGAAAAGGGTTTGGAAATGTAGTGGCTGCAACCATTTGCTAAAAATTCTTCCTTATGTCCTTTCATCGCGTTTGCAGTAACCGCAATTACAGGCACCTTATTGTATCCTTTCAGTTTTTTGATGGCCTTTGCGGTATCCATTCCGTTCATTCCGGCACCCAGGTTAATATCCATAAGTACAACATGAAATTTGTGGTTTTCGGCTAAGCGAATGGCCTCATTGCCATTTCTGGCAATTTCGATATTGCACATATCCTGCAGAATATACCTCAAATGTGTAATGTTGATCTCATCATTTTCAACGATTAAAAGATTTGATACCGGACCCAAAAGATTGAAAACCTGTCGGTCGGGAATTGCATTTACAGGTTTTTTAGGTTTGGCAGGTTCATTTGCGGCAAGCCTTGCCTTTACAGGTATCAAAACCGTAAAAGCAGATCCTTCGCCTGGTTTGCTAAAAAGTGAAATCTCACCTTCGAGGATTTCAATATATTTTTTGCAGATTGTCAAACCAAGTCCGGCTCCTTCAAATTGCCTGTCGTGCCCTTCACTCACCTGCCTGAATTTTTCAAAAATATTTTTAGCTTTATCTTCCTCAATGCCAATTCCTGTATCAATTACCGTTAGTTTAAGCAAAGTTCCGGATTGCTCCTCCACAATTCCTGCCAGCACTTTAACGCTTCCTTTTTCGGTGTATTTAATCGCATTATCAATCAAATTGTTCAAAAGGTTGGTCAACACCTTTTTGTCGGAGGTAATAAGCAGGTTTTTATTTTCAACTTCAAAGCTAAGCTCCAGGTTTTTATTTGAAGCACTTCCTTTAAAAAGTGATATCCTTTCATTAATTAATTCGTACAGATGGATTTCGGCCTGTTCAATTTCCATTTTATTCGACTCGATGATCGAAAGGTCTATAATCGAATTGAGCGTGTCGTGTAATCTGTTGCCGCTGGTGTGAACAATTTCGGCCATGCCGCGCAATTCATCATCTGGTATTTCCACTCGAAGAATATCGGTAAAGCCCAGTATCCCGTTGAGGGGTGTACGAAGTTCATGGCTCATATTGGCAAGAAATGTTGATTTGAGCCTGTCGCTTTCCTCAGCCCTTTCTTTGGCAACTACAAGTTCTTCGCGACTCTGAAGAATTTCTTTGTTTTGATCGTTAAGCGTTTTGTAGGCTTTTCTTTTTTGTTTAATTTGCTTAAACAAAATAAGCACCACCACCAAAATAATTGTAAACCCGCTCAAAGCCAGAATATTTATTGTTCTTTGTACCTGATCTTTGCTGTTGAGCAGCTCAATCTCCCGATCTTTTTTCTCCAATTCGTATTTTGATTTTACCTCTGATAACTGATTGAAGAGATCCTGACTGAACAATGAATCATTCAGGCTGGTATATTTTTTATAATAAAAGAGCGCATCAGCATAATTTGCTTTTGCCTCACTAATTTTTGAGTAGTTATTGTACACGCTTAAAAGCACTTCGGTATTGTTGATTTTTTTTGCCAATGCAAAACTGCTATCATTGTATTTGGTGCTAAGGTCGGGATTTCCGCTTTTAAGATACAATTCACTTAAGGTTACAAAAGCTATTGCGATACCGTACTGATCAGCGATTTCCTTTTCGAGAATCAGGGCTTTTTGAAGCATGATGATGGCAAGTTCATGCTGGCCGGCAGATGAATACAGGTCGCCGATATTATTCAATGACGTTGCTATACCGGATTTGTCATTTATTTCTTCGTACAGAGCCATGGATTCTTCATAATATTTTAGAGCTGATTCAAGGTCTCCCAGTTCAGCATACACAATGCCAATGTTGACCAATGAAGTGGCAATCCCACCCTTTTGATTCAATTCCTTTTCAAGAATTAAGGATTCCTGGTAATACATGAGAGCCTCATCATAATATTTCCAGTTGCTGTAAAGCAGTCCCAGGTTGTGAAGTGCCTGTGCAATACCGGATTTGTTTTCGATGGTGCGCATCACATCAAGAGAGCGGTTGTAGTTGGTAATAGCATTCTCAAAATTACCCCAGCCATAATACAATGTGCCCATCGAATTATACACTTGTGCTGCATCTTCCCTTAGCGACAATTCCTCATAAATTTTCAGCGCCTTTTTATAATAAGTAAGCGCTTCAGGTTTTCTGCCGCATTTGTCGAGTAGCATGGCCAAATAATAGCTGAGATCAGATACCTTTTTAAAATTTTCGAGCGAATCGTAAATGTGAATGGCCTTTATGTAATTCTCTTCGGCTGCTGCCAAATTGTTTTGAATATCGAAATTATAGGCACGGTAATAATATGACAATGCGGTCAGATTTTTATTGTTGATTTTCTTGCTTTGTTGCAATGCCATATAAAAATAGTGCTCCGGTTTTTCAAAGTCATTATTGTAAAAATAGCTGTCGCCGATATAAAGCAGTGCTTTGATCTCTTCTTCCTGATTGTTCCAGCGTTTGGCCAATTCCAGTGCAGTGTTTGCATACCCGAGTGCTTCCATAGGATGATCAAACACCAGGCTGTTTGCGATTTTATTCAACACCCCGGCACGCTCCTGGTCTGAGCATTGTTGTAAAAGTTTTTGTAATGAATCGGGGACTGACTGTGAAAAAACGCTTCCAACCACCAGTATCAGTAGGGAAAAATTAAAAAAAATGCGTTTAAATTTTAGCAGTGACATTTTAAGCTATCAGGTGCCAAAAGTAATAATTAGCAACGAAAAAAAGGCATTTCCTTGTCGGAAAATGCCTTTTAAATGCATCCAATAATCGACTATTGAATGATTATTCTTTTTGTTTCCCAGGACGAAGCCTTCTGAAATCTTACAAAATAAATACCCTTTGGGTAGGTGTCCAGCGTAAGCATTGATGTTTCATGCGGATTCACAATGTCTTTAAAAACTGTTTTACCTGCCATGTCAATAAATTCAAAAGCGGAAGTGCCAATGGAGTTGTTTTCAAACATCATGTAATCAGTTGCCGGATTTGGGTAAATGCGCAAGCTTTCTGTTTCGGATTCATAAATGCCGGTTGGTTCAACAGCAATGATATCGAAGGTTACAAACTTGCCTTCATCAGGATATTTTATATCATAAATAAACAGCTTCACGGTTGATGAACCGATTTGGTCCCTGGGGTTAACCGTCAGCCTGACATATCCGGGAACTGTATCAGCAAGCGGCCCCACAGTTGCACTATCGGGCAAAAGCGAATAACATCCTCCATTATCGCAACTCGAGTATTCCCATTTGTCGAGCATGTTGTTTTCGATGGTTACCCAGCCAAAGGTAATATCATTAAAACCCTGGTGTACCATGTTAATCTGGATGTTTTTATATGATTCAAGTTCCACATATTCTGTTACAATATTTCCAGGATCGAAAGTGAATGATTGTGCAAAAACCGGTGCAGTAAAAGTTATTGTAAAAAGAGCCGTTAATAGTAATGTAAGTTTTTTCATTTGTTAAAGTGTTTGAGTTTATTAGATAGTGTTGAGCAAATGTAATGTCTAACCATTCTAAAAAGCAAATGGTTTTTAATATTTGTGATTTTATTAACATTTTGATTTTCACTTACAAAAACATCCGACAGATTTATGTTGTTCATTGAATAGTTTTATTTTCGTAATAAATTAACAGTTAAAAAATTATGGCTAACAGGAAAAAGCAGCCCCGAAAAAGCAAAACCAAACTTGGGCGCAAAGCGCTTATTGCAGGTATTCACAGCTATTTTATCGAAAACCCGTTTTCATCCTATAATCACAAACAAATTGCACATGTTGTTGGTGCCCATGATGTGGCGGCAAAGAACATGGTAAAGGAAATCCTGAAAGTACTCACCGAAAATGCTGACATTGAAGAGCACAAACGGGGAAAATATAAACTTAACCCGGCAAAGCTCAGCGAACAAACTCCCGCCAACAGCACCATCACCGGTAAGGTTGACATGAAACAAACAGGGAAAGCTTATGTGATTTCTGATGAATTGAGCGATGATGTTTTTATTGCATCCAACCATACCGGGCATGCCTTGCACAACGATATGGTTAAAGTTCAGCTTTTCCCCAGGCGAAAAGGACATAAATTGGAAGGGCAGATTGTTGAAATATTAAAAAGAGCAAAAACTCATTTCGTGGGTACCATCGACAAATCTCCGAGATTTGCTTTCCTTGTGTGCGACAGCAACACGATGCCGGTTGATATTTTTATTCCTCTCGCCGATTTAAAGGGAGCCAAAAACGGAGAAAAAGTTGTTGTGCGTATGACCGAATGGCCTGACCATGCCAACAATCCCTTTGGTGAAGTTGAAAAAGTGTTGGGCCGACCCGGCGACAACGAGGTGGAGATGCAGGCCATTCTCGCTGAAAATGATTTTCCGCTTTCATTTCCTGAAGCTGCCGAAAAAGAAGCTGAAAAAATTAATATTAAAATCTCCGCAGAGGAAATCAAAAACCGGCGGGATTTCAGGAAAATTCCAACCTTCACCATCGACCCGGTGGATGCCAAAGATTATGATGATGCCATTTCATATCAAAGGCTCGAAAACGGAAACCATGAAGTCGGAGTCCATATTGCGGATGTTTCGTATTATGTAAAAGCCGATGGAGCCATTGATCAGGAAGCCTACAATCGTGGTACTTCTATTTACCTTGTCGATAGGGTGATTCCTATGTTGCCTGAAAAATTGTCGAACAATGTTTGTTCGCTCAGACCCAACGAAGATAAATTGTGCTTTTCGGCAGTATTTGAAATGGACCATGAAACAAAAATAATTTCGGAGTGGTTTGGCAAAACAATCATCAACAGCCAAAAACGATTCAATTATGATGAAGCCCAGCAAGTGATCGAAACAGGCGAAGGCGAAATGAAAGAGCAAGTTCTTGCCGTGAATAAACTTGCCGAAAAGCTTAAAAAAATTCGCTTCCAAAAAGGCGCTATTAATTTTCATACCGAAGAAGTAAAATTTATTCTGGACAAAAAAGGCAAGCCCATCGACACCTATGTGAAAGTGCAAAAAGAAGCCAACTGGATGATAGAGGATTTTATGCTGCTGGCAAACCGCAGAGTAGCCGAAAAAATCGGAAGACAAAGAGGGAAAGTACTTCCTAAAACATTTGTTTATCGTATCCACGATGAACCCTCACCCGAAAAGCTGAGTAAATTCACGCAATTTGTAGGTAGATTGGGGTATAAAATGAGTTTGGGTTCCGAGCGCAGTTTAGCCAAATCATTCAACGATCTTTTTAGCCAGGTGAGTGGCCGCGGCGAAGAAAACCTTGTGGAAACACTGGCCGTGCGCACCATGGCAAAAGCTGAATATTCCACGCAAAATATCGGGCATTATGGCCTGGCTTTTAAATATTATACCCATTTTACATCCCCAATCCGCCGATACCCCGACCTTATTGTACACCGCCTGCTGGAACGTTACCTCGACAAAAAACCTACGGTAAACGAAGCCGATTATGAAGCTATTTGTAAACATTCGTCCGAAATGGAACGCAAGGCCGTGGAAGCTGAACGCGCCTCAATAAAACTTAAGCAGGTCGAATTTTTAGCTGATAGAATAGGAGAAGAATTTGATGGTTTGATATCGGGTGTTTCAAAATATGGGATTTTTGTGGAGCTTAAAGGGAATAAATGTGAGGGTATGGTCAGGCTTCGCGACCTTGACGATGATTTTTACTATCTGGATGAAGAAAATTATAAGGTAATTGGCCACCGCAGCGGAAATGAGTTTAAACTGGGAGATCCTATCCGCATCCGCGTGAAGCACATCGATATCCGCAAAAAGCATCTGGATTACGAGCTGGCGTAGCTGGTGGCTGGTTAATTGTTATTCGTTATTTGCTGAGCGCAGGAAAATTCGCCTATGCGGGATTATTGATTGTTTATCTGACAAACGCTTTTTTATCACTGTTTTCCCATTGGGTTAGATTTTTTAATTGAAGCCTTTGCGAGCAGATGAATCATGCCGGAGCGAAGATTTTTTAAATAAGGTAGTGACATCTACGCGGAAATTTTTGTGCTATGGTGGTTTTGATAAATAAGGTTATTCAATCACTACTACCCTTTATAATGAGGAATCTATTTCATGCGCTTTCTTTCCCTTGACAACAGTGGTTTTTAATTTACAATCGAAAAATGAAAAACCTTATTTTTTTCTTAAACCTTCATAGAAATTTGCCCCACACATTTTCAGCAACCTTATTTGCGTATTCAATCATCCAGGAAGCTTCTCCTCATATTTGATTTCGGCCTGCTGTTGACTGGTTACTGCCTACTGCTTTTCCCATCAGATATGTTTCTTTAACAATACGGTCGTCACCTAATATCATCATTGCAAAAAGGAGGTCTTCAGGTGAAACCGATTCTTCAATCCTGTATTTCAACAAGGGATTCATATCAGGATCGAGCACAACAAAATCAGCCTCTTTCCCTTTGTCGAAATTCCCAATCCTATTTTCCAGTCCGAGCGCTTTTGCTGCACCCAGTGTAATCAGGTAAAACATAAGCAGCGGGCTCATCGGACTTCCTTTGATGGCTGAAATTTTATACGCATCCTGCAAGGTTTGCAGCATCGAAAAACTTGTGCCGCCACCTACATCGCTGCCCAAGGTAACCTGAATATTATTATGCAAAGGTTTTTGATAATCGAACAATCCGCTGCCCAGGAAAAGATTGGAAGTGGGGCAATGAACTATTTTAGTTCCGGTTTTGGAAATCCTTTTCAACTCATCATCTTCAAGATAAATTCCATGCCCCAGGAAGGTTCGTTCGGTGAGCATCCCGAAATCATCATAAACATCCAGGTAATTCCTGTGATTTGGATACGAATGATTTACCATTTCAATCTCTTTCCTGTTTTCGGAAATATGGGTTTGCAAATACAGGTCATCATACTCATGAAAAAGTGAGGCTGCCAATTTTAGTGCTTCAGGAGAGGAAGTGATGGCATAACGCGGAGTAACTGCAAACTTAAGCCGGGAGCGATTATGATACTTTTTGATTAGTTGTGATGAAAGTTTGTAGGATGCTTCGCAATTTTCAAGCAGATAACCCGGGGCATTCCGGTCCATCCATGTATTTCCTGCTATAAGTCGCATGTTCAAATCCATTGCAGTATCAAACAAAGCACTCGTGGAAGTTTCGTGAACTGATGGATAAACCAGAGCTGTGGTAGTCCCGTTTTTAAGCAGATTCTTCAAAAAGAATTTTGTGTGAAATGTGGCATATTCCGGATCTTCATATTTTCGCTCAGCGGGGAAAATATAATTATCCAGCCAATCCAGCAATTCCTTTCCAAAAGAGGCAATAGCTTTGGTTTGCACCGAATGAACATGGGTATCGATAAATCCGGGCATAATGATCGATTTCCCAAGATTTTCGATTTCGAAACTTTGCGCTGTCTTATTAAAGATTGTCTGAAAGTCCCCGGCATTTTCCACAAAGCCATCTTTAACAATCAGCAACCCGTCTTCAAAATATTTGAAGCCTTTTTCCAGATCATGAATTTCAGCAGATGTTTTAAAATCAAACAGCCTTCCCCTGTAACCTTTTTGCATTTTATTCTTTTTGATTCATCAAAATTAGCTAAAAAATACGCTAACTTTGAAAAATTATTTTTCAAATCACAAAGCCATGCAACAAATTTTCAACACCTCAGTAAAAACACTTAAGCACACTTTAATCATTGCCCTTTCAACAATACTGTCGGCCAGTATTTTCGCACAGGGCTGGAATGTGGGTCCCGGAGGGAATGATCACCGAAACGGGCTTTCTCCGCAAATAGGGCCTTCAGAACCCACAGTATTATGGGAAGGCGGCCTCAATTCCGTTTTGGCTCAGCAATCGGTTTGCGATGGAAATTATCTCGCCATGTCGCGTACACACAATATCGGGGATGTGCTCAATGGAACCAAAATAGTGCTTCACAATCTGCAAACCGGCGACACGCTCTGGACTAAAAACCTGCCTGTTGATTTTCCGTCCACCGACTGGCGCAACCGCGTATCAGCCATTCAGGATGGCCTGGTGTATTGCACACGTGCAGGAAACAATAACGAATCATACCTCTATGCTCTGAATGCAGAAAATGGCTCACTTGTTTGGAAATCGGACAACGTGATTGATGAAGGATCAACTGAGGGACTGGCTTTTGCCCCAAATGGTGATCCGATAGTTGGGAGCATGTGGTACATTACACGCTTCAACAAAGCCAATGGAACCACGGTTTGGCGCACCGACAGGCTTTCTTATGACGATGGCGGTGGAGTGGTTGTGGCCAATAACAAAGTTTACAGCATCAAAAATTTAATCAATTATGTTGGAATAGCCGTTTACAATCTTGAAAGTGGCGAAGAGCTTTATACATCGGCACAACTCTCCGGCGGACTGGTAAATCAATTGGGGTTTTTTGCCGGACCCGATGGAACAATCTATCTGCCCCGCTGTCAAAACAACCCTGTTACTGATTCCTTATTTGCATTAAAGGATGATGGTGATTTTTTAAGGAAAAAATGGTCAATCCCGATTACTTATACTCCTTTTGCGACACATGGCGTAGGTCCTGACGGAAGCGTTTATGCATACAACCGCAGTGGCGAAATTATGAGGCTCAATCCTGAAAATGGCGAGGTGCTCAATACCTCCAAGGTTATCATTTTTGGCGATGCCAATTCACCACGCATGGCTATTGATGCTGCAGGAAATATTTTTGTGACCAATGGTGGCTTTGCACAGGGCATGTTTTATTCCTTCAACCCTGATTTGAGCCTTCGCTGGGAGGAAACATTTTTAAATATCAATGTGGGAGGCCCTGCAATTGGAACCAACGGAACACTGGTGGTAACAGGCAAAGGCACCCAGGTGAAAGCCTATGTCGGCACGGGATTGCCGGAAACAGATTTTACCAAAGTTACCGAAGGCGACATTGTAAATGATGGCGGATGGAACTATGGCATGTTGTGGGCTGATTTTAACAACGATAATTTTGCCGATCTGTTTGTTGCAAACAATGATGGAGATAACGGAAAGCTCAATTTTCTCTACATGAACAATGGCGATGGTACTTTCGAAAAAATTACCGAAGGTATTGTGGTTACCGATGGCGGAAGTTCCTATGCTGCCACCGCTGCAGATTACAATCAGGATGGGAACATGGACTTATTTGTTGCCAATCACAACGAGAACAACTTTTTATATTTTGGCAATGGCGATGGTACCTTCGAAAAAGTAACTCAGGGAATTGTTGTTACTGATGGTGGCAAGTCGGTGGGCTGCTCATGGGTTGATTATAATGTTGACGGATACCCCGACTTGTTTGTTGCAAACCGCGACCAGAAAAACTTTCTATACATGGGAGAAGGT
>JAIOZV010000059.1 GCA_021740425.1 Bacteroidales bacterium
ATGCCGGCTTTGAGATGTGCATCGCCGTTTCCATCCTGTGCATCGTGCAACCAAACTCCTTTGGGAATAAGTTTAGAGAGTAGATTTACAACATCTGTCTGCACGGAATCATCCCAGTTTTCCTGGATCATAATTGCGGCGGTCGCGCCTTGTGCGTATACGTTTACAGTTCCGAATTCAATGCTGCTTTTTGCAAGTACTTTTTCAATTAGGTTGGTAATATCGTAAAGCCCATTGTGCCGGTTTGTTGAAATATGAATAATTTCCTGCATTGAAAAACTGGGTTTATTGCATCGTTTGAATTTAGCTAGCGTAATTGATTAATTAAAGTTCTGTACAGATCCATTACCAGGCAGGAAGTTACTGACCTTGATTGCTCTCTTTTATGATGTAGTTTGCCACCAATCAATTGACCGGTGAAAAATGCAACAACCAGAAAGATATACGTAGTCCAATGAAATCCGATATTCATCGCAAATCTCAACATAATAATAAAAGGTACGGGGATGTGGACGGCAAGAAACCATTGAAATGAAAGCTTTGGAACATTGTAACGCCAATATCCGAAAGGGATATTAAATAAAAGTACGGCCAGTGTTGTGGCTAATAAATTTGTTGAAACATGCATTTTATATGCTCATTTTTTCTTCTAAATATTTTCCTGTAAAGGAGTTTTTTATGCCGGTGATATTTTCTGGGATACCTTCATAAACAATATACCCTCCACCATCACCGCCTTCGGGGCCCAAATCAATAAGCCAGTCGGCTGTTTTGATAATTTCTAAGTTATGCTCAATTACTACAATAGTATGCCCATTTTCGATGAGGGCATTAAAAGCATCCAGAAGTTTGCTGATGTCATGAAAGTGCAATCCTGTGGTGGGTTCGTCAAAGAAAAACATTGTGGATTTTTCAGAGCTCCCTTTTGTGAGGAAAGAAGCCAGTTTTACGCGTTGTGCTTCACCTCCTGAGAGTGTACTCGACGACTGGCCGAGTTTCAGATAGCCCAGGCCAACATCATGCAAAGGTTTAAGTTTTGATATTATCCGGTTTTCAATAGTTTGATTTTTCTTTTCTTTTTCGTCAAAAAAATCGATGGCCTCATTTACGGTCATGTCCAGTATATCACTGATATTTTTTTCTTTATAGCTTACATCCAGTAATTCATTTTTGAATCGTTTCCCGCCACAGGCTTCGCAGGTAAGATAAATGTCGGCCATAAATTGCATCTCAATTTTAACAAGGCCTTCACCTTCGCATTCTTCGCATCTGCCGCCTTCGATGTTGAATGAAAAAAATCCAGGTTTGTAGCCCCTGACTTTTGATAGTTTTTGTTCTGAATAAAGTGTTCTTATTTCATCGTAAGCTTTAACGTATGTCGCAGGATTGGATCGTGAGGAGCGGCCGATGGGGTTTTGATCAACAAATTCAACGCTTTCAATTCGCTTCAGGTCGCCTGAAATGCTGTCGAATTTTCCAATCTTGTCGGTGTAGCCTCCAATATGCCTTTTAATTGCCGGATAAACAACACCTTTGATTAATGATGATTTTCCCGATCCACTAACTCCCGTTATCACTGTAAAAATATTGAGTGGGATTTTGGCTGAAATATTTTTCAAATTATTTTCCCGACAACCTTTTACTTCAATATAGTCGGTCCATTTTCTTCTTAATGCAGGAATTGGAATCTTTAATTCCTTGTTAATATATTTGGCAGTGAGGCTTTGGTGATGATTTTCAAGTTCGGAGAGCGACCCCGAAAACACCAGTTCTCCGCCATGGCTGCCTGCCAACGGCCCAATATCAATAATCTGATCAGCGTTTCGAATGATGTCCTCATCATGTTCTACCACTATAACCGTATTACCCAGCTTTTTAAGTCGTTGAAGCACACTAATCAGGCGGAAAGTATCACGGGGATGCAGGCCAATACTTGGTTCATCAAGGATATACATTGATCCAACCAAACTGCTTCCCAGTGATGTTGCCAGATTGATACGCTGTGATTCGCCACCCGAAAGCGTTGATGATAAGCGGTTAAGCGTAAGATATCCAAGACCTACATCACAAAGAAAATTTAGTCGGTTGTTTATCTCAAGAAGTATTCTTTTTGAAACCTGAGCATCATAATCAGATAATTGAAGCTGAATAAAAAATTCTACAAGCTTTTCAAGTGGCATCAGCACCAAATCGCTGATGGATTTGTCGCCGATCCTGACATAATTGGTGTCTTTTCTAAGTCTTGTTCCCCGGCAGTCCGGGCAAATGGTTTTTCCCCGGTAGCGGGAGAGCATAACCCTGTATTGTATTTTGTATGTTTGCAATTCCACCTGTCTGAAAAACTCATCGATTCCTTCAAAATACTTATTGCCTTTCCAAAGTAATTCTTGTTGTTCAGTGCTAAGTTCATTGTAGGGTTTGTGTATTGGGAAGTCGAATTTTTGGGCATTCAATATAAGCAAATCTTTCCATTGCCCCATTTTCTCTCCTTTCCAGGCAGCAATAGCTCCCTGGTAAACTGACAGGCTTTTATCCGGTATCACCAGGTCTTCATCAATTCCAATTACGCTGCCAAAACCTTCACATCTTTTGCAGGCTCCATAAGGATTATTGAAACTAAAAAGATTTTCTGTCGGTTCCTCAAACTCAATTCCATCCAATTCGAACCTGTTAGAAAAATCAAATTTTCTAAGGTTATTGTCTTCATAAATTACAATATTGCATTTTCCTTCACCTTCATAAAATGCTGTTTGCACTGAGTCAGCAATACGGGAGCGAATTTCCTCATCATCCGAAACTGACAATCTGTCGATGATTAATTCGATGAAATCGAAGCCTTTCAACAGACCCTTTTGCTCCATTGCTTCCTCAATTTTTATCAGTACATCATTTTGGAAAATTCTTGTAAATCCTTGTTGGAGTAGCACTGAAAGCTGATCATTGACTTTTCGTTTGTCTCTGATTTTTATTTTGCTGGTAATAAGCAATTTTGTGTTTTTGGTTTGGCTTTCAATAAAATTAACTACATCGGTTACGCTGTGGCGGAATACCTCATTTCCTGAAATAGGAGAGATTGTTTTTCCAATCCTTGCAAAAAGCAATTTAAGGTATTCGTAAATTTCAGTGGAAGTTCCAACAGTCGATCTTGGATTTCGGGAGTTAACCTTTTGCTCGATAGCAATTGCTGGCGAAATCCCTTTTATGTAGTCAACATCAGGTTTTTGCATACGGCCAAGAAATTGCCGGGCATACGAACTCAGGCTCTCAACATAACGTCGCTGACCGTCAGCATAAATAGTGTCGAAAGCAAGTGAAGACTTCCCCGAGCCTGACAAACCAGTGATAACAACCAATTTGTTGCGCTGTATTGCAACATCTACATTTTTTAAATTGTGAACCCGTGCGCCCTTAATAAGAATGTATTTTTTTGGATTCAGGGTTTCAATTTTATCAAGCACCATCTTACAAATATTAACTAATTATGGCACAGTATTTGAAAAAAAATGGACAAATTTTAGTGCCTTTTTGAATGGCAACAAATGTAAAATAAAATTTGGTGTTTACTATTTAATGTATATATTTGCCAAAAATTTTGATTTAAGTTATTAAAAATCATTCATTTCACCACCAAAAAATAGGAGACAGGTTATCGAATAAACTTCTACGCTTTGTAAAACAAACATAGAAAGGAGACCAGTATGAAAGCTCAAATTCCTCAGGATAAGGATTTGATTAGTCAGTACTTACAAGGTAACCAGTACAGCCTCGAAAAGTTGATTCATCGTCATCAAAACAGAGTGTTTGCATACATTCTTATGGTGGTAAAAGACAAGCAACTTGCCGATGACATTTTTCAGGATACCTTTATTAAAGTAATCAATACGATAAAATCAGGTGCTTACAAAGAAGAGGGTAAGTTTATTCAGTGGGTTATGCGTATTGCTCACAATCTGATCATTGATTATTTCAGAAAATCAAAACGCATCCCGGTAATTGAAAATGACAAGGACGACTTTGATATATTTGATACCATTCGTTTTACCGATCCTTCGATCGAGGATAAAATGATAACAGATCAGATTCATGATGATGTTCGTAAACTTATCGAATATCTCCCACCGGAGCAAAAAGAAGTGTTATTTATGAGGCATTATTCTGAGATGAGTTTCAAGGATATTGCAGAGCAAACCGATGTAAGTATCAATACAGCACTGGGCAGAATGCGGTATGCTTTGATTAATCTGCGAAAAATCATCAAAGAGAAAAATGTAATTCTCACCAAATAGTTCATCATTTTTTTTGAGTAAGTAATAAACGTTTCAAGTGCATCGTTAGCTATTTGTAAATTGAGTTTCAATCAATAATGTAGCCTATGCACCGTTCTTTTACGCTTAATGAATTGATTTTATTCGCCTGTACAGAACCTGAAAATGATGATTCTGAAAAATATCGAAACCTGATAAAAGGGAACATTATTCTCACCAAAGAGTACAAAACGATATGCAGAATCAAGCAATATTTTGCAAACAAAAAGGTTGGGCCAAGCGAATCAACAATCAAAAACATTCTTAGTTATTCAAAAGCATTGTCTGTTAATCACACGAAGAAAGCTGGTAATTTCAGTTTGCTTTTAAATTAATCCGGATCATCCGGAAAAAAGAGAATTTAAAGCCGCCATAAATTGAGCGGCTTTTTTAATTTTGTACAAAAATATTTTGCATGATTAAAAAAGACCGATACCGCTTTTTTATTGATTATTTTTCGGAGTTTCAACCCAATGCAGATACTGAGTTGGTTTACCTTGATCCTTACGAATTGATTGTTGCTGTTATTTTGTCGGCACAGTGCACGGATAAGCGGGTTAACCAGATAACACCAGCATTTTATACCCGATACCCAAATCCTGAATCACTTGCACAGGCTAGTAATGATGAAGTTTTTGAGCTTATCAGGAGCTGTTCTTATCCAAACAATAAAACCAGACATTTGATTGGAATGGCAAAAACCCTTGTTGAAGAATTTGAAGGTATAGTACCGTCAAATATTGCTGAGTTGCAAAAACTTCCTGGGGTTGGCAGAAAAACAGCAAATGTGATTGCTTCGGTTGTTTTTGAAAAGCCGGCCATGGCTGTTGATACGCATGTTTTCAGGGTTTCGGCGAGAATTGGGCTTACAACAAATTCCAAAACTCCACTTGACACAGAGAAACAATTAGTTAAAAATATTCCTGAAAGATATATCACCCGGGCCCATCACTGGCTAATATTGCATGGCAGGTATGTTTGTCAGGCACGAAAACCAAAATGTGAGGATTGTAATATTACCTATTTTTGTAAATACTATGAGAAGCTTCAGAAGACTAAGAATGAATAATATTTCGTGGTTAATAAATCTTAAATCAAAAACTGTATGGTTCAGGATTGGTTAGTTTTGCGCTAATCAAAAAATATAAAATATGGCATATTTAAAGATAGGAGATAAAGCACCTGATTTTAGGGTATTAAACCAGAATGGCACCTTGGTAAGCCTGAATGACTTTCAAGGACAAAAATTAATCATTTACTTTTACCCAAAAGCAGATACTCCCGGATGTACTGCTGAAAGTTGCAATTTAAGAGATAATTATGATGACCTTTTAAACAAGGGATTTGCAATTGTAGGGGTAAGCCCTGATAGCCAGGAAAAACAAAAAAAATTTGCTGAAAAATACAACCTTCCTTTTCATTTGCTTGCTGATGTTGATTTGGAAGTCGCTAAAGCCTACGGCGCATGGGGTTTTAAAAAGATGTACGGAAAGGAGTATGAAGGTCTTTTGAGAACTACCTATGTAATCGATGAAAAGGGAATAGTTGAAAAAGTATTTCAAAAGGTTACAACCAAAGACCATGCTGCACAAATATTGGAAGCAATGAATAATTAATCAAATTAATACCAAATTACTATGGCTAAAGAAAAAGATGATGCTGCCAAGATCAGGGCAGATAAATTGCAAGCCCTTGAACGGACACTGGGGAATATTGAAAAACATTATGGCAAGGGTGCAATTATGAAACTGGGGGATTCCCCCATCGAAAACATTCCTTCAATTTCAACAGGTTCGATTGCGCTGGATGCAGCCCTTGGAATTGGTGGTTTGCCAAAAGGAAGGGTTGTGGAAATTTATGGTCCGGAATCCTCAGGTAAAACAACACTTGCCATACATGCGGTGGCCGAAGCACAAAAAGCAGGCGGAATTGCTGCCTTTATTGATGCAGAGCATGCATTCGACAGATTTTATGCAGAAAAACTTGGTGTGGATACACAAAATCTCTTTGTATCGCAGCCCGACCATGGAGAGCAAGCTCTGGAAATTACCGAAAATCTGATTCGCTCAGGAGCCATCGACATTATTGTGATCGACTCAGTGGCTGCCCTTACGCCAAAAAGTGAAATTGAAGGTGAAATGGGAGATTCAAAAATGGGACTTCAGGCAAGGTTGATGTCCCAGGCTTTGCGAAAATTAACCTCCACAATAAGTAAAACAGGCGCAATTTGTATTTTCATCAACCAGCTTCGTGAAAAAATAGGTGTGATGTTTGGAAATCCTGAAACTACTACAGGTGGTAATGCACTTAAGTTTTATGCATCCATTCGACTGGATATTCGCAGAATCGGTCAGATAAAAGACAACGAAAATGTAAGCGGCAATCGTGTTAGGGTTAAAGTGGTTAAAAATAAAGTGGCTCCGCCATTTCGCAGTGCCGAATTTGATTTGATATATGGCGAGGGAATTTCTAAATTGGGAGAAATTATCGACCTTGGTGTAGATCATGAAATTATTAAGAAAAGCGGTTCATGGTATAGTTATGGAGATACAAAATTAGGACAGGGTAGAGATGCGGTAAAAAGCTTGTTAGCTGATAATCCTGAACTTGCTGAAGAATTGGAAATTAAAATTCGTGAAATATTAAAATAATGAGCATCGGGACACGGATGTGAGATAACCTGACAATGATTTATTTGTCGGGTTTTTTTTTGAAATAAAAGTCTCAGATTTTTGTTTATCCTTGAATTAAACCAAAGATTGATGAATAAATACTATCAGATACTTGCTTTTCTTGTCATGATCATTTTTGCATCATGCGGCAGCCAGGGCAATAAAGTAAAAGATGAAAATAAGGATGCCAGATTGAATCCCAAACCTTTGGATGAAATCAACCTGAAAATTGCTGAAGATAACGACAATGACTTGCTGTACATTCAGCGTGCGGATTATTACCTGTCGGTAGATAAAACCGACAGTGCACTTAGGGATATCCTGATTGCCCTGGACATTGATAATGAAAATACAAGCCATTATATCACACTCTCGGATGCCTACCTTGCTATGGGAAACCCCGACAAATGCCTTGATGCGCTTAATCGTGCCCTCAATCTGGATTCAGAAAATAAAGAAGCCCTGATAAAAAAGGCGCAACTCTATTTGATCATGCGTAACTATGAAAATACCTATTCAACAATATCCGAATTAATCGCCATCGATAACGTAAACCCATTGGCCTACTTCATCCGCTCCATGGCTTTGCTCGAACAGGCAGATACTGCAACGGCCATAAAAAACCTGCAGGTGGCTATTGATCAAAACAGTGAATATTTTGAAGCTCAGTTACAATTAGGAATCGTTTTGGCCGCACAAAAAAAACCAATCGCGATAAACTATCTTCAAAATGCAATAAACATTTTACCTCAAACTATCGAGCCTTATTATCAGTTGGGTTTGTTTTTTCAGGAAAATGGCAAGACAGAAAGTGCCATTCAAACCTATAGCAGTATTCTGGATATTAACCCAGATTTTGTGCCGGCACTTTACAACCTTGGATACATTAATCTGGTGTTTGAACATGACTTTGTGAAGGCTATAGATTATTTTTCGCAGGTTATTCAAATTGCCCCGAATTATGCTGAAGCCCTTTACAATAGGGGTTACAGTTATGAACAACTGGGACAAAAAAGCTTGGCGGCAAAAGATTATCAGGAAACTTTAAAAATCAAAAATAATTATCCCTTAGCTATTGATGGATTGAACAGGTTGGATTTGAATTAGGGTAATTAACTTCTTTTGAATTCTTCACCCAGTGCTTTGATTTCTTCAACCGGATCTTTGAGCAGAACCTTGAGTTTACTGAAAATTTCATGAAAGTTTACATCATTTTTTACAAAATCACTTTCCAGGTGTTCCCTGCTTTTTTGTTGTGCCAATCTTTCAAATTCATAAAGTGATTGCATTACAGGATTGTGGTAATCAAAAAACAATTTAAATTTTGAAACCAGTGAATGGCTATTTCTTAATATGCCCATAAAATCATTTGCAGCGATGCACTTTTCTATCCTTTGGCAATCCAATTCATATTCACAACTGTGAATATTGATAATTTCAATCACCAAATCTTTGCCGATTTCTTCGAGTTCTGAAATACCCGGGGCTTTAGGATTAATGTGGTGGTAGGTTTTTTTTGACAAGACTAACTGTTTTTATATTCTTCTCCAAAACGTTCTATCTCCGCTAAGGGCTCCCTGGTAATGTTGATGAGTTTTTCCAAATCAGGAGTAAAATCGACCGGATGCTTTACAAAACCATTTTCTTTCATTTCCATTTTTAGTTTGTTGGCTCGTTTTTCAAAATCATAGCAAAATTCTACAGCAGGACTGTATTCATCCATAAAGATTTTCAGGTTGGATTTAATACTATGAGCTCCTCTTTCAATAATTTCATAGTTTTTATCCTGCAATGCATTTCTCATCTCAATGAAATTATTTTCAATTTCATGAGGCAACATTCCAATAATCTCAATTACCAAATCTTTACCTACTTCTTTCAGATCCTCCAATGGGGGATTGTCTGTTCTGATGAATTTATACATAGCTCTTCTTTATTTGAGATCAAAAATAGTAATTTCTGTCAAAAAAAAATGGGGCTTAAAAATTTTAATGGCATATAGCATTTACAAGCAAACGCTACACTCATTTTTTAAGGTGCATTACCTTGCATCCGGATTTTGACTGAAAACAGTTGGAACAGGCGTTGATTTCTTTTCTTGAAAAGAATTTGTAAAGCCTCCAAATGCTTACGGAAATTGTGATGGCCAATATTAAATATGTTAGTATTTCCTGAATCATTATGCTAAACTATTAAATTACCAATTTGAAAAACTAAAAAGGATAAAATGTAGGCCAGACCAGTGGTATATAGTGCCAGGAATGTTGCCCATTTCCAGCTGCCGGTTTCTTTTTTAACCACTGCAACTACAGCTATGCAAGGGAAATAAATGAGTACAAAAACCAAAAAAGCCAAAGCCACAACCGGAGTAAACACCAATTGCCCTTTTCTCGGACCTTCCTGATGTATCTGGTTCCTTATTTTTTCGAGCAGTGATTGGGTGGAGTTATTCACATCGTTTGATTGATAAAGAACACCCAGGGTGCTGACAACAATTTCTTTTGCTGCACCTCCGGTGATCAGGCTCACACCCATTTTCCAATCGAAACCAAGGGGCTTAATAACGGGAGCAAACCATTTGCCCATTTTTCCAATGTATGAATTTTCAAGGCGATACGATTCTTTATCTATTTCAATTCTGTTCATTTCGCGGGTCATTTCAACCTGTAACATTTCAATCTCATTTTGCTGAGATAACTGATCCATTTCCGAAATCTTAGCTTTATAGTTGTTTTGGGCAGTTATACTTTGCTGGTCGAAATATTCCATTTTTTCGGAATTCAGAGGAAAATAACCTGCAGCCCATATTAATATTACAGCGATTAAAATTATCCCACCCATTTTTTGTAAATATTGAGATCCTTTGAACCACATATTTTTCAAAATTGCCTTAAAAGTGGGCAAGCGATAGGGGGGGAGTTCCATTACAAATGGGGCTTCCTGCGATTTAAAAATAACTTTTTTGAAAATGATTGCAATTGTTGCAGCAAGTAAAATTCCTATCCCATAAATCAGGAATAATATGGTTCCGGGATTTGATGGAAATATGGCGCCAATGATTAAAATGTAAACGGGCAGCCTGGCACTGCACGACATAAAGGGGTTGATCAAAATCGTGAGGATGCGGTCGTTTCTTGATTCGATGGTTCGGGTGGCCATAATCGCCGGAACATTGCAACCAAAACCCATCAGCAACGGAATAAATGAACGTCCGTGTAGTCCTATTTTGTGCATCACCCTGTCCATGATGAAGGCCACCCGAGCCATGTAACCCGTATCTTCCATGAACGAAATGAAAAAGAAAAGAATAAGAATATTGGGTAAAAAAACCAGTACGCTGCCAACGCCCGAAATAATTCCATCAGTAAGTAAGTCTTTGAACATTCCGTGTGGAATAAATTCTACCACTAAACTACTGAACAGGCCAATGCCCGACTCGATCCATTCCATGGGGTATTTCCCAAAGGTAAATGTGGAATAAAACATGAGCCACATGAAAAACAGGAAAATCGGAAGTCCAAAAATTTTATGGGTAAGAAAAGTGTCGATAATTTCAGTTTCGGTTTTGGTTTTTCGCTTAAGTTTGTTTTCATGATATGTTTCACGCAAGGCTCCTGAAATAAAACCATACCTTGCATCTGTAATCATAGCTTCAGTGTCGTCCTGAAAATCACTTTCCAGAATTTCTATTTCATGATCGGTAACTTGCTTAATTCCCCGGTAACCTGAAGTTCCACTGAGCACATCGTGGGTAGTTTCGTCTTTTTCGAGTAGTTTGATAGCATAAAACCTTGAAGAAACTTTATCTGTAAGCGAATTGTCTTTCCATATTTCATCCTGTATTTTACCAATTGACCTTTCTGTCATTTTGCCGTAATGAATATGGATATGCCGTACTATCGGGTCTTTATCTTCATAAACTTCTATAGCTTTTCTGAAAAGTTGAATGATACCTCTTCCACGGCTTCCCACGGTAGGGATGATAGGAATTCCAAGCATTTTGCCTAACATCTCATGATCAAATTTATCGCCTTTGGCCAGGAGTTCATCGTACATGTTTAAAGCAATAATTACTTTAATATCCATGTCGATAAGCTGTGTGGTAAGGTATAGGTTGCGCTCAATATTTGAAGCATCAATAACATTAATCACAATATCGGGGAATTCGTTGAGAATATGTTTTCTAACGAAAAGTTCTTCGGGCGAATAGGCGGTAAGAGAGTAGGTGCCGGGCAGGTCAACAATGTTAAAATGATAGCCATCAAGCTCAAACATTGCTATTTTTGCATCCACTGTGACACCACCATAATTCCCAACTTTTTCACGGGATTTGGAGGCATGATTAAAAATTGTTGTTTTTCCGGAGTTTGGATTTCCTACAAAGGCAATGTCGATTGTTTTACCTTTTTCAAATGCGTTGTTTTTAAGGGTTTCATCATCGATAACTCCATGAAACTGACCCTGAGAGTGAAGTGCATTCAACTCGGCTTTACTTAACACAGAAACAAGCCGGGCTTCACTGCGTCGTAAGGAAACATCATAATTTAAAAGGCGGTATTCAATAGGGTCGCGCAGTGGTGCATTTTTAATTACTTCAACTTCTTTACCTTTAATAAAACCCATCTCGGTGATGCGTTTTCTAAAAGCCCCCCTGCCTTTTACCTTTGAGATAAAAGCCTTCTCTCCCTGTTTTAGTTCACTGAGATCCATTAGTGTTTTGCAAGTTTGTACTATTCTAATTTAGAACAAATTAAAATTGCAAAAATATAGAATTTCCAGGCAGTTAGAACATTGAAACCTTGTTTTTGAGGCTGGAAACGATATTTAGAATAGCTCATGAAAAAACATGCTAACTTGTTGAAAAAGTAGCTTTTAGGCCTAAGCTAATTTAGAATGACATCTTAATCTGAGATGATATTTTTTTTTGAAAACGAAAAATCATTTTTTTGCAATGCAATTGTAGCGAACGCATCAAATATTTTAATCAATCAAGGCGCTGGAACTTTATCAAATGCCTTGAATGTCCATTGCGCCACGATGATGATTTTCGCTGTAAAGATTATAGTGCATCACCTTGAGCAGGTTTACAACCCTAAATCCCCAATGTGCTTTAAAAAGTTCCAGGATTTCCCATACCGCAATTTTTTTTGCATCTCTAAGTGGTTTTTGATAAAGGATAATGAAATCTTTCATGTCCTGATATATGTCGGTGAGACTGTCAGCAAAACTTCCTTTCACCGCTTCGTTCAATGGATTGTCATTTTCCAGAAACCAAAATTCATCCTCTTTTAGCAGAATTTGCCTGATGGTGTTAAAAGTATTCTGCCATTGCTCTTCTGTAACATATTTTTCGTTTGCATCAAAGTTGTCAGGAATCACCGCTGGAAGAACCGATCCCCTTACATACAATAATGGGAGGGCTTTGTGCATGTAATCGAAAATTTGCTCTTTATTGTATTTTTCCACCTCTTCGATGAAAAGGCAAAATTTTTGAGCTACTGCTAAAAATTCAAGAACAAAAGGTGAATAAACAGCCTCATTTAAAACTTCTTCTTTTTCCATTTCTGATTGTTTAAATATGAATATTTTTTTCCATACAAGCCTGAATTACAAATAATGTCAGAATTTATCCTAATTTAATACTGCCATCGGCCACAAGCCAAATATTGCATCGGTTGGTATTCAGGCTCAATAAGCATGAAGCCAATACTTTTTTATTAGCCGCCGGCTTTTTTTGCTTTATACCCTTCCTGATTGAGCAAATCCAAAACTTTGTCACGCACATCACCCTGGATAATAATTTCACCATCCTTGGCTGATCCTCCGGTTCCGCATTTTGTTTTCAGCAATCTGGCAAGTGTACTTAAGTCTTCATCATTTCCGATGAAACCCTTGATAAGGGTGGCAACTTTACCTTTTCTCATTTTTCGGTCGAGCCAAACCCGCAGATCCTGTTTCTCAGGTGCAAGCGATGCTGTTATTTCATCATTTTCAAAAGCATAATCAAAGTCCGGATTGGTTGAATAAACCACATCACCGCTTATTTTTTTAAATTTCTTTGGCATAGAAAAATCAATTTGGCTGCAAAGATATAAAAAGAGGATGCGATGAAAAAAGGCACAGGGAGATTGTATTTTGGATGGGTAAGAGAAAATGAATGCTTTTCTTTTAGACTGAGTAAAAATTAGCCGGATTAAGTACAAAAATCGGACATATTGGCTAAATATTCATTTTAAAAACTGTACTTTCGTGGATTCAAAAAACAGTTAAAAACTCTTAAATAATTTATACCTTATGGCTAAAGTACAAGGAGCTATAGTTGTTGACATTGAGCGATGCAAGGGATGCGAAGTATGCGTGCCTGCCTGTCCCACTCAAGTCATAGAACTGGCAAAAGAAGTAAACGGGAAAGGCTATCATTTTGCCTATATGGCAAATCCTGAAGCATGTATCGGATGCGCTAACTGCGCCATAGTTTGCCCCGATGGGGTGATTTCAGTTTATAAAGTCAAACAATCAGCTTAGTTAAATTTTAAAACCGGAAATAAAAATGGGTGAATTAAAACTAATGAAAGGAAATGAGGCGATAGCTGAAGCTGCCATCCGCGAGGGTGTGGATGCATATTTTGGCTACCCCATAACACCACAATCGGAGGTGATAGAATACCTGATGATGGAAAAGCCCGAAGAACGCACAGGCATGGTTGTGTTGCAGGCCGAAAGTGAGCTGGCTGCAATAAACATGGTGTATGGTGCTGCCGCCGCAGGGAAAAAAGTATTCACATCTTCATCAAGTCCAGGAATCAGCCTTTATCAGGAAGGAATCAGCTACATTGCAGGAGCTGAACTGCCTTGCGTTATAGCAAATGTTGTTAGGGGCGGTCCCGGTTTAGGAACCATCCAACCGAGCCAGGCTGATTATTTTCAAACAGTAAAAGGCGGAGGTCACGGAGATTACAGGTTGCTCACCTTAGCCCCGGCCTCAGTTCAGGAAATGGCCGATTTTATTGAATTGGGATTTGAATTAGCCTATAAATACAAAAACCCGGTCATGATACTTTCGGATGGTATGATTGGCCAGATGATGGAAAAGGTTGAATTGAAGGAACAAAAACCCCGCTGGACCGATCAGGAAATAAACGAAATGAATGGTTCCTGGGCAGCCATTGGCAAACCCGAAACAAGAGAACGGAATATTATCACATCGCTCGACCTTGATTCAGCCAAAATGGAACAGCACAATCATCACCTTCAGGCAAAATATCGCAAGATGGAAAGCGATGAGGTGAGGTTTGAAACATTTAACACTGACGATGCCGAATATCTTATTGTTGCTTATGGTTCAAGTGCAAGAATTGCCCAGAAATCTCTGGCACTTGCTCGGGCAAAGGGTATCAAAGCAGGACTTTTCAGACCCATCACACTCTACCCCTTCCCCATGAAAGCACTGGCTGAACTGGCACCACTGCTCAAGGGAATTTTATCAGTGGAAATGAGCGCCGGCCAGATGATCGAAGATATTAAGCTTGCAGTAGAATGTAATGTCAGGGTAGAACACTTTGGCCGCTACGGCGGGATAATACATTCACCCGAGGAGGTACTCGAAGCGTTGGAACAAAAAATCATTGGAGGATAATCATGGACATTAAAGATATTGTTAAAGAAGAAAACCTGGTGTATAAAAAAACACCATTGATGACCAATAATGTATTGTCGTATTGCCCGGGTTGCGGGCATGGAACAGCACATCGCATTGTTATGGAAGTACTGGAGGAATTAGGTGCGCAGGCAGAAACCATTGGCGTGGCACCTGTGGGTTGCTCAGTTTTAGCCTACGAGTTTATGAACATCGATATGATTCAGGCGGCTCACGGCCGTGCCCCTGCAGTTGCAACTGGCATTAAACGCTGCTATCCCGACAAATACGTATTTACCTACCAGGGTGATGGCGACCTTGCAGCCATTGGTACTGCCGAAACCATTCATGCTTGTAACCGTGGCGAAAATTTCACAATCATTTTTATCAATAACGGGATATATGGCATGACTGGCGGCCAAATGGCTCCCACTACCCTGAAGGGAATGAAAACTTCCACTTCACCCTATGGCCGCGATTTAGGCTCCATGGGAAATCCTTTAAAAATAACCGAACTGGTGGCTCAACTGCCGGGTACTTATTTTGTAACCCGTCAGGCCGTCCACACACCTGCTGCCGTGCGTAAAACTAAAAAAGCAGTTAGAAAAGCTTTTGATTTGCAAAAGGAAAATAAAGGACTTTGCTTTATCGAAATCGTTTCAAACTGTAATTCAGGATGGAAAATGTCGCCGGTTAAAGCAAATCAATGGATGGTAGAAAATATGTTCCCATTCTATCCCATGGGTGATGTAAAAGTTGATGGCCAGTTGGTGATAAAAGGATAATGGTTATTCGTTAATGGTTATTCGTCATTTGTTGCTTATTTGTGGCACCCCGGGATATCCGTTTGAAATAAATAGCCAATTGAAATTTGAATTTTTATAAAAACATAAATCATGACAGAAGAAATTATCATTGCAGGATTTGGAGGACAAGGTGTTCTCTCGATGGGTAAAATTCTGGCTTATTCCGGCATTATGCAAGATCAGGAAGTGAGCTGGATGCCTTCGTATGGCCCCGAAATGCGTGGTGGTACAGCAAATGTAACAGTAATAGTTAGCGATGAAAGGATTAGCTCTCCCATCCTCAACTTTTACGACACAGCCATCATTCTCAATCAGCAATCGATGGATAAATTTGAATCAACAGTAAAGCCAGGTGGGCTTTTGTTGTACGACCCAAACGGTATTACAAGGCATCCCGAGCGAAAAGATATCAATATTTATGCAATTGAAGGAGCACGTCTTGCGGCTGAAATGGGAAATACCAAAATTTTTAATATGATTGTTTTGGGTGCTTATCTCAAACTTAAGCCCATTGTTAAACTGGAAAATGTAATTCTTGGATTGAAAAAATCGTTGCCTGAGCGCTACCATAAATTGATTCCAATGAACGAAGCCGCTTTAAAAGCCGGTATGGAAAATCCACAGGAAATGGTTTCAGCCTAAATGCGTTGAATTCATCGAATCCAATATATTTGCCTCAGACGTTACAATTGCGCTGAGGCTTTTTTTATTGCATATTTACCTGATTACTAAGTTTTGTTTTCACAAGTAACCAAATTTGTTTAAATATGCCTGACACATTTGAAAATCTCAGGGCATTTCTTGAATTGAAATTCAGACAATACAATTCGATTGATTTTATTGAAAAAGATCCCATTCTGATTCCTCATTTATTTTCAAAAAAGGAAGATGTTGAAATTGCAGGATTTCTGGCTGCATCCATTGCATGGGGGCAAAGGGGAACAATTATTAAAAATGCCAAACAACTCATTGAATGGATGGATAATGCCCCCCACGATTTTATCATGAATTTTAAGGAAAATGATCTGGAGCCATTTCGGAATTTTGTTCACCGCACATTTAATGGTGATGATTGTGAGTTTTTTTTGTGGTCATTAAAAAATATTTACCAAAAGTTTGGCAGTCTTGAAAATGCATTTCGCCCCGAAGTCACCGAAAACAATGCCGACACAAAAAATTCGATCCTTAACTTCAGGCAAACATTCTTTGAACTGGATCATATGAAAAGAACCGAAAAACATATCGCAAATCCGCTTAAAAATTCCTCAGCCAAGCGCCTCAATATGTTTTTGCGCTGGATGGTCAGGAATGATAAACAAGGTGTTGATTTTGGGATTTGGAGTGTGGTAGCTCCTTCACAACTTGTTTGCCCCCTCGATGTTCATACAGGCAGGGTTGCCCGAAAGTTGGGCTTATTGAACCGCACAGCCAACGATTGGCTGGCAGCAAAGGAACTAACTGAAAACCTGAAATTAATGGATGTAAATGACCCGGTAAAATTTGATTTTGCGCTCTTTGGCCTGGGAATTTTTGAGGACTATTAAAAATGTGATATTTTTAGAAATATGCTGATACTATGTTGAAAACCAAAACAAAAGAATCCTTTCGGGATAGATTGTACAATATCATCTTTTACTCAGATACAAAAGCCGGTAAAAGCTTCGATGTAATTTTACTAATTTCAATTGTTGCCAGTGTTTTTATTGTTATGCTTGACAGTGTGGTCGAATTGCGCCAAAAATATTCCCAATTTTTCTTCCTGGCCGAATGGATTTTTACCTTGCTTTTTACCCTCGAGTACATTACAAGAATTGCAGTTTCCCGTAAGCCTGTTAAATACATAATAAGCTTTTACGGGATTATCGATCTGCTATCCATTTTACCGACATTCCTTAGCCTGTTTCTTGCCGGAAGTCATTTTTTACTTGTGATCAGAATTTTAAGGATGCTGCGGATTTTCAGAATTTTGAAATTGAGCAGATACCTTAAAGCCTCTCATGTTTTACAGATTTCACTTAAGCAAAGCAAGTATAAAATTATTGTATTTCTTGAAGTTGTGTTGACAATTGTGGTAATAATGGGTTCGATGATGTATTTGATCGAAGGCCCCGAAAATGGTTTCAGCAGTATTCCAAAAAGTATTTATTGGGCCATTGTAACACTTACTACTGTTGGATTTGGAGATATTACCCCACAAACCATAGCCGGACAATTTTTCGCATCCATTATCATGATACTTGGCTATTCGATAATCGCCGTACCTACCGGAATAATTTCGGCAGAGTTGTTTAAGGCTGAAAAAACGGAGCCGAAAAAATCAGGAACCTTATGCAGGGTTTGCAATCAAAGCGATCATGACGAGGATGCTTCCTATTGTAAATTTTGTGGCAGAGAACTCACGAAGGAAAATTAGTAATAGGATTTGGTACGAACCCCATCTTCAAACATTACTACAAATGCATCAGGATAGCCAACATCAGAGAGTTTTGTTTTGAGTGCCTCAGCCTCTTCTATGGTGCTAAAAACCCCAACAGTATATCTGAAAATCTGACCATCAAAATCTTCAAGCAGCCTTTCCACGATTCCGGTTTTGCGCAGTTCTGTTTCGGTTTTTGGTATTGCAACGGCCGATGCAACGATTTGTACAGAATAAAAGATGATTTTTTCGGGTGATTCAGCCGCATTTGAGGGTTCATCCTGTGAAATGAGACTTCCCGTGATTTGAGTGCCCGGGCTTGTCGATTTTTTCCAAACATCAAGAAGTTCGTTAAGTTCTTCAAAAATTAGAGCCGATTTGTCGGTATCAGTTTCCGAAACATTGATTATTCGATCCTTTGATTTGTGCTCCTGACCCAAAACGCCCGGAGTCAACTTGTCGGAAATCAGGATGAAATCGTGAAAGAAAATCCTGGATTTATTCTGAAATTCAACACTCGCTTTTAAAGGATAAACTGCCTTTATTTTGGTATTGCTTGTTACAGCGCAAATAATTTTAAATTCAGGCGGAGGAGGCATAGCCTTCATTTTTATCAACAAACTTCCGGCATTTTGATCATAATGAAAATCATCGATGTCGTTAACTCTCATTTTGCTTCCCGGAGGTACCTGCACAAAAATGGATGCCGATCCGGTGTTTTTACCTTTTGCTATATGAATTTCCAGCGGGTATTCCTTTTCAAATAAAACTTCTTCAGGATATTTTAGATTGATTGTGTAAGGGGTATTTTCGTCAGGATTGCTGATGGCACGAATCGGGGGTTCTGGTTTACCAAAAACATAAACTCCTACACTATTCGAAAATTTTACCCCTATTTCATCCGCGTAATCAATCCTTACAGGATAAACACCTTGTTGCAATTTGCCTGTAGAAACAGGCAAAGAAAAGGTAATGATGTTGCTGCCTGATAATTCCTGCCATTTTAAAACAATTGTATTTTCCTCTTTTAGGAAATCCACAGATTCGATGGAGGTATTTTCAGGCATGAGGCCGCCGGCAAACCTGCATTTTATCATGCCCGG
>JAIOZV010000060.1 GCA_021740425.1 Bacteroidales bacterium
CTGCCGCTGATCTCTTAAGGTGCAGAGCACCGATAATCTTTATAGCACAAACACCCAATAGGTTAAACATAGGTGCGGAGCACCGATAATCTTTATAGCACAAACACCCAAAAGGTGCGGAGCACCGGTAATCTTTTGCGGCATCATTTAAATATTCCCGGTGCGCTGCACCTGCCATAATCATCATCTTCTGCAATTTCTATTAATATTTCCGCGGCTATGCCGCTGATCTCTTAAGGTGCGGAGTACCGTGAATCTTTGCAGTAATCAATCCCGGAATTGAAAACATAGGTGCGGAGCACCGATAATCTTCATAGCACAAGCACCCAAAAGGTTAAACAAAAGGTGCGGAGCACCGGGAATCTTTTGCGGTATCTTTTAAATATTCCCGGTGCGCTGCACTGAAATAATCATCATCTTCTGCAATTTCTATTAATATTACCGCGGCCCTGCCGCTGATCTCTTAAGGTGCAGAGCACCGGTAATATTTATAGAAAACAAGAACAGGATTGAAAACAATTGCTTAAAATATCGCATTTTAAACCAGATAATGATTGGCAGGACTTTCATAAAGAAATTGATTGGAATGGAATAAAGAATTATTTCCAAACGTTATTTTTCATTCCTATAACAATGGTAAAATGATTGAAAAATTTACAATAAATTCCCATCCGGGAAATCTTGGTTCTGCAGGCATTTCCGAACTGACTGCAACGCTCTCTGGTTTAGAAATTGACACACACAACGCCAGATTCCATAAGCGCTTTATACTGCTTTTAACAATCCTCATACTTTTAAGCTCATGCTCCAATGATGATCCCGATCCGGAACCCTACACCCCCACTCCCTATGAAATTGAAATTCCCTATGGTTTTCCAACCGTCCTGAATGTCCCCGCCGACAATCCCATGACCGTGGAAGGCATTGCGCTGGGCAGAATCCTGTTTTATGATGGCCGCCTCAATGGCCGCAGCCATCCCGATTCGCTCATGAGCTGCAGCACCTGCCATATACATCAAAATAGCTTTGAGATTGGTGCATCCCGCCCCCACCCTTTTGGTGTTACCGGAAATGCAACACACCATGCCATGCTGCCTATGATCAATCTTGTTTGGAATATGGGAAATTTTGGCTGGAATGGCAGTGTACCCTCCATCGAAGCAGACGTATTAGGTGTAATATCCGACCCTTCCGAATTCGATTCATCACCCGAAAAAGTTGTTAACACCCTTAAAAATATTGAAGGCTATAAAGAACTTTTTATCGTAGCCTTTGGCTCGGATGAAATCAACGTTGAAAGGATTTCCAAAGCCATTGCCCAGTTTGTGAGAACGCTGATTTCTTCCAACTCACGCTTCGATAAGTACATGCGAGGCGAAGTGCAGCTCACACCTGAGGAACTTCGTGGTTTCGTGCTTTTCACCACCGAGGAAGGTGCCGATTGTTTCCACTGTCACGGCGGTTATGGCAACCCGCTTTTTACTACCAATAAATTTTACAACAACGGCAAAGATTCTGTATTTACAGATGCTGCCGACCGCTTTGCAATTACCGGCGACCCGATGGACAAAGGTGCCTACAAAGCCACAACCCTTCGCAATATCGAGCTCACCGGCCCGTACATGCACGATGGCCGTTTTGAAACACTCGATGAAGTCATCGAATTTTATTCGCAGCATCTGGTCAATACTCCGCAAATCGATCCGCTCATGCACCATATCGCCAATGGCGGCATTCAACTCACACCTCCCGAAAAAGCCGATTTGATGGCATTTATTAAAACCTTAAGGGATGATGAGTTTTTGAATAATCCTGTTTTTGGCAAACCTGAAATGCCGGAATAATCCTGATTTTAAAACGATTTTCGTAGTAATAAAAAAAATGAATTTGCACCGGTGCTTTTTGACAGATCAATAACTCCGGTTAATCTTTTTCAGAGTGAAAACTCAAAATACTAAACACAATAAAAGCCCCCAAAGGAAAATCCTTAGGGGGCTTTTAAATTTTCAAATCAATAAGAAAACTTTTATCTTATGATCAGCTTTTGCATTTCGTTGGTGCCCATTTGAACAAAATAAATTCCTTTGGCCTGGTTGCTCAAATCAATCCGGCCAAACTGGTTGTTCATTTTAAGTTGCTGAACAAGCTGACCGGCCTGATTATAAATGCTCACCGAATTGTTTTCAGCATCAGGTATTTCAAGGTTAACCATACCAGTGGATGGATTTGGATAAAACCTGAAATTATTTGCAACTTCCGCTACACCTGTTACATCGGGGCCATAGGTTTTTTGAGAAAGGTAAATCACATCACCTGAAGTTCCGCCATTGCCGTTGGCAGCATTAAAAGCAGCATAAAAAGTAACATCGCCGGGTACATCCTCGGGGGCTGTCCATTCAAATTCCCACGTTTTACTGTTGCCTGTTGGCGTAATACCCTGATTGGTATGGGTAATTGATTTGCCGGCATTGGACAGTTGATTTTCGGTGGCATTGGTTACCTGAATCGTACCCACTTTATTTCCATTCTGATCTTCGGCGGTAAGTTCAAATCCAAATCTCGATACACCCGAATGTGTTCCGGTGGCTGATATTAAATAGGTTTCCCCTCCAACATAACCGTTTCCGGGAATGTCAGTAGCAATCCAGTCAGATGCATTTTGAGGCGTGCCTGAGTGACAGGATGTGCAGTTGTTTCCATTGTCGCCGGGAGAGCCGGTTCTGCCACCGGGTGATCCGGAATGGTATCCCATAAAAATAAATACAAGAGGCAGTGCTAGTAAAGGCAAATAGTTGTACAGTTTCTTCATTGTAAAATTGATTTAGAGTTAATAATAATTTTGTGTCAAAGATGAACTTAAAAACAAGCAATGATTCTTAATGTCTTTGAATAATTATTAAAAAAACAAAAAGACCCGAAAATGGTTCAACATCTCTTTCCAAATATTCGTCGAAATATATTTTACTAAAACATGAGCCAAAAAAAATTTGAATATTCCTTTTTTTTTAAGCTGTTCACAAGAAAAAAAAAGTATCTTGCAGCTTAAATCAGCTTGTAAAAAACAGATCATTCTGAACAAAAATGATGATTTAATTTCAAAAAACTTAAGTAAAATACTGCGACCGGAAAACGCTCTTCTAATCTTGAAATAACAATCTTTTCGGGAACCATGGGAAATTTAAAACAAAGCAGGAATGAAAATGAGGATGCCTTACTCATTGGATTGATGAAAAATATTGAGGATTTGGTGTTTCGTTTTGAATACCAACCCTATCCGCACTTTACCTACGTTTCACCTTCTTCCATCCGTTTTGTTGGCTATACCCCCGAAGAATATTATTCCGATCCGGGTATTGCCAATAAAATTATCCATCCCGATGACCTTGAATATTTTTTAAATATCACCAAAAGCAACGATCCTGTTCATCACTATGAATTAAGGTGGATAAAAAAAGATGGCTCCATAATATGGACTGAACATCAGGTAAAAAAAACTTTCGACCACAATCAACATTTGACGGCAGTCGAGGGCATTGTTCGAAATATTTCAAATCGAAAGGAAACCGAACAAAACCTGCGTGAAAGTGAACTTCGCTACCGTACCTTATTTGATGCATCCAACGATTTTGTTTTCCTCCATGAATTCGACTCACAGGAATCACCGGGCTATTTTCAGGAGGTAAATGATTACTCGTGTAAAAAACTTGGATATACCAAGCAGGAATTCCAGTCACTTCGCCCCTGCAATATTGTAATTGCCGCAGAAGCTGACCAGATCACCTCTGAAACAAAAGAGCTTTTTAACAAAAAGGAATTAAATTTTGAAAAAACCCTGCTTGCAAAAGACGGCACAACCATTCCTGTGGAAATCAATGCACGGAAATTTGAATACAAGGGAAAGAAAATGGTTTTGTCAATTGGGCGGGATATTTCGATGAAGAAGGAAACCGAAGCGTTATCGGCCTTCCTCAACAATGCTGCCATGGAGCTTTTGGAATTTACTACTGTGCAACAGGTATTGAAATATACGGCTCACAAACTTTATTCACTTCTCGATGAAACAGGAATAGTAACAGTTACAACTTTTGACAACCCCGGAAATCATTGGAAAATGGTTGATGTAAAAGGAATAAATAAAACCATCGACAAGGTGTGCAAGGCTGTTGGACTGGATATTAGAAATTTGGAAGGGCCCATTAAAACAGCATTCCTGCCTGATCTTGAAAATGGAAAAATTACAGAACTTGAACTTGATTTATACCAGTTGTTTAATGGAGCATTACCTAAAGCGGTGGCCGGAACTCTAATTAAGGCCTTGCCATTTAATAAACTGTTTGTTATTGCTCTTAAAAAATCCAATACCATTTACGGCACCGTTTCGATTATTACTACTCCGAAAAGCAAAGCCATCAACATACCAATAACCGATTTATTTATTGGGCAAATCAGCATTTTTATCCAAAAAATACAGGCTCAGCAAGAACTTCGCGAAAGCGAGGCGAAGTTTAAACGGATGTTTTTCGACAACCAATCGATCATGCTTTTAATCGATCCCGATACCGGAATCATTTTAGATGCCAATCGAAGCGCCCTAAACTTTTACGGATATTCTTATGACGAAATCAGAAAATTAAAAATTTATGATATTAATACCTCAACTGAAGAAGAGGTGTATCATGAAATGCAGCTCCTGATCGAAAAGAAGAAAAATGTTTTTCGTTTCCGGCACCGCCTTGCCAACAAGCAACTGAGAGATGTGGAGGTGTACAGTGGCAGATTTCAATCAAACGAAAAAACACTCATTTATTCCACGATTTATGATATCACCGAGCGCCTGAAGGTGGAAGAGGAAATTAAACTAAGTGAAGAAAAATTCAGAAAAGTATTTTTAACCAGCCCCGATGCCATTAATATCAACCGCCTCGGCGATGGCATGTATGTTTCGGTAAACAATGGTTTTACTCAAATTATGGGCTACACATCAGAGGATACAAGTGGAAAAACTTCCGTTGAATTAGATATCTGGAATAGGCTCGAGGATAGATTTAAACTTCTTCAGGGGCTCAAAGAGAAAGGTGTTGTTGAAAACCTTGAGGCAAAATTCCGAGCAAAAAATGGCGATTTGAAGGACGGATTGATGTCTGCCGCCATCATGAATCTCAATGGTACACCTCATATCATCAGTATCACACGAGATATCACAGACAGAAAACGCTCAGATCAAATTCAAAAGGTATTGTATGAAATTTCAAAATTCTCCAATAAAAACCTTGATTTAAGAACTTTTCTGTTCAAATTGCACGAACAGATCAACACCATTCTCAATGCCCGCAATTTTTATGTTTCCCTTTACAACAGCCTTTCCGACACCTACACCTTTCCTTATTATGAGGACGAAACCGAAGATTATGAAAACCTGCTTCCAATTAAAATGAATGGCAGCCTGACTGAATTTGTTCGTCGTGAAGGCAAAGGCGTATTTCTGGCATGCGAAGATAAAGACGTAGTAATAAAATCTGAAAAAATCATTCCTTACGGGAATCCGGCAAAAGTTTGGCTGGGAGCACCGCTTATCAGTGGTTCATCCAATGAGGTAATTGGAGTGATTGCAATCCAGGATTATAAAAACAAAGATGCCTTTAATAAAAAAGACCTGGAAATACTTGAGATTATTGCTTTTAACATTGGAGTATTCGTTGAACGCATCCAAAACCTTCAGGAACTTAAGCAGGCAAAGGAACGTGCCGAAGAATCCGACCGCCTGAAATCAGCATTTCTTGCAAACATGAGCCACGAAATACGCACACCCATGAATGGAATTTTAGGTTTTGCCAATTTGCTCAGAGAACCTGATATATCTAAAGATGAGCAAAAACAATTTGTAGAGATTATCGGTAAAAGCGGCGAAAGAATGTTAAACATTATCAACGACCTCATTGATGTTTCAAAGATTGAAGCCGGGCAAATGGAAGTTATCATGTCGGAAGCAAACATCAATGACCAACTCGAATTTCTCCACACCTTTTTCAAACCCGAGGCTGAGGCCAAAAATATAGACCTAAGTTATACCACAGCCCTGCCAAATAAATCTGCAACGATAATTACCGATCGTGAAAAACTTTATGCCATCCTTACCAATCTCCTGAAAAATGCCATCAAATTTACAAACGAGGGGAGCATCCAATATGGCTATGTTTTAAAGGAAAAGGCCATCGAATTTTTTGTGAAAGACACAGGTATGGGAATCGCCAAAAACAGGCAGCAAGCCATCTTTGAAAGATTTGTTCAAGCCGATCTTACCATCTCCAAGCCCTACGAAGGGGCTGGTTTGGGTTTAACCATTACCAAAGCCTATGTTGAAATGCTTGGAGGTGAAATCCACATGGAATCGGAATTGGGAAAAGGGGCAATATTTTACTTTACCCTGCCCTTTAATACCAAAATAAGTAAACCAAAAAACACGGACTATGTAAAGGTGACCGATCAAAATGCCGATGCACTTGCACATTTAAATATTCTGGTTGCAGAGGATGACGAAACAGCATTTTATTACCTCAAAGCATTGTTGAAATCGAAGTGCAAAAGCCTTACACGGGCTATTACAGGTGTGGAAGCGGTGGAAGCCCTTCGTCAAAATCCCGACATCGACCTGCTGCTGATGGATATAAAAATGCCTGATATGGATGGGTATGAGGCAACCCAAAAAATCAGAACATTCAATAACAATGTAAAAATAATTGCCCAAACTGCCTATGCTTTGTCAGGCGATCGCGAAAGAGCACTTGTAGCAGGCTGCAACGAATATGTAGCAAAGCCCGTAAAAAAGGATGAACTTTTTTCGATCATCAAAAAATTATTCACAACAAATTCTTGAAGAAATGAATAATGACCAGCCATCTTACGCGGATTTGCAAAGCCGGATCAGGCAACTGGAAATTGCAGAAATAAATTTAAGTAATCAGTACAAGGAAATGCAATGGCTTTTTAAAAGCATGCTCAATGCCTTTGTAATATTCGATTCGGTGTTCGATAAAGCCGGGAACTTTGTTAGCTATCGTTTTGTTTTTATCAATGATGCCTACGAAAAAATAACCGGTGTTAAAAATAATGAGGTGAAAGGGAAAACCATTCATGAAGTATGGCCTGAAACCGAGCAAAGCTGGATAGAAAAATACGGGCATGTGGCTGTTACAGGTGAAACTCTTGTTTTTGAAAAATATCACGGACCAACCAAAAAACTATATCACTGCCGGGTTTACCGCCCCTGGGAAACCAAAGATCGTTTTTGTGTAATTTTTGAGGATATCACCGAAAAAAACGAGCACCAGCAAAGGTTACAGAAAATTGAATGGATGTTAAAACCAAAACCTGAAAAATACAAACCCATCCAACCCGCCTATGGTGATCTTTCCGAATTAAACCGAGGTGGTTTAATACTTCAAAATATTGGCAAAGATATTTTAACTGACATTGTGCGCGATTACCTGGATTTGCTTGATACTTCTGCCGCTGTGTATGAAGCAAATGGGGACTATGCGCTTGGAATCTTTTCATCGGAATGGTGCAATTTGCTGGATACTTCATCACGCAAACTTTGTGGCAATTGTTCCAACGAAGAAGCCCTTGCATCCGGAAAATGGCTTTGCCATGAGTCCTGCTGGACCGATGCATCACAAAAAGCCATCAAAACAGCCGAAGCCGTTGACGTGGAGTGTAACGGCGGTTTGCATATCTACGCCCTCCCCATCATGCTTCAAAAACAGGTAATTGGCGCCATAAATTTTGGCTACGGAAATCCTCCGACCAACAAATCCACAATCGAAAAAATCGGCCAGGAATATGAGCTTTCGGTGGAAGTGCTAACTGCAAAAGCATCCAAATACGAAGCCCGTCCGGCTTTTATCATCGATATTGCAAAAGAACGCCTTAAACAATCGGCTCGAATGATCAGCGAAATTGTGAGCCTGAACCTTGCCGAAAAAAAGATTCAAAACCAAAATGAGGAAATTAGAAGTCAAAACGAAGAGCTTACAGCACAAAACGAAGAAATAAGAAAGGCCAATTTCAACCTTCAAAAAAGTGAAGATAAACTGCAAAAACTCTTTAACCACATGAGCAGTTGTTTTGCATTTCACAAAATAGTATTGGACGAAAACAATCGACCAGTCGATTACATTTTTAAAGAAGTAAATACAGCCTTCGAACACATGACAGGCTTAAAAGCTAAAGATATTATAGGAAAAAAGGTTAGCGAAATTCTTCCGGGAACTGAAAAAGATCCTGCCAATTGGATTGGTGTTTATGGTAAAGTTGCCCTTTCGGGAACTTCAGCTAAATTCCTAAACTACAGTGCTCAGTTGGAAAAATGGTTTTCGGTGAGGGCCTACTGTCCGATTAAAGGATATTTTGCCACCATTTTTGAAGACATTACGGAAGGGAAACTTGCCGAACAAAAAGTTAACGAAAGCGAGGCCAAATACCGAAGCTATATTGATAATGCACCTCATGGCATATTTGTGATAAACGAAAAAGGTGACTATCTGGATGCAAACCCATCAGCAGCTAAAATGACCGGGTATAGTATTGAAGAAATCCTGCAAATGAATATTGCTGATTTTAATATCGAAAAAAATGCAGTAAAACTGGCCGGTAAGCGACTTGCGTTTATAGAAAGTGAGGGAAAGCTGAATGTAAAAATGCCATTCCTGAAAAAGGGAGGGAGTATTGGCTGGTGGCAGATTAATGCAGTAAAAATTTCCGAATCAAAAATATTGGGCTTCACTACCGACATTACCGTGCAAAAAAATGCAGAGGATGCCCTGCAATTAAGCGAATCAAAATATCGTCAATTGGTCGAAACAGCTTCAGATGCCATTTATCTGATATCAGAAACCGGACGTATTCTGGACGTAAACAATGCATCCTGCAACATGCTGGGCAGAAATAAGGAAGAATTACAAAACATTCCTATCAGCAAAGTTGATCCAAACTTTCCTGTGGATAATTTTAAAGATTTTTGGGAGAAAATCCCCTTCGATCAGCAAATTATATTTGAAACCACTCACAAAACAAAAGACGGCAGGGAAATACCTGTGGAAGTAAGCGGTAAAAAATTCAGCATCGGCAGCAAAACTTTTTACTATGGCATAGCCCGCAATATTACCGACAGGAAACAAGCACAGGAAAACCTTATCAGGGCAAAAGAAAAAGCAGAAGAATCCGACCGCCTGAAATCGGCTTTCCTTGCCAACATGAGCCATGAAATTCGCACTCCGATGAATGGCATCCTCGGCTTTGCCTCCTTGCTCAACGAACCCGGGCTTAGCGGCGAGGAACAAAAAAAATACACTTCGATAATCGAAAAAAGTGGTGCACGCATGCTCAACATCATCAACGACCTGATTGATATTTCCAAAATTGAAGCAGGGCAGATGGAAGTAAAGTTTTCGGAAACCAACATCCACAACCAGGCCGAATATCTATGCACCTTCTTTAAACCGGAATTGGAGAATAAGGGTCTGAAATTATATACTCATTTTCAGACTAAAGATGCTCGTCACACCTTTTGTACCGACCGCGAAAAACTATATGCCATCATAACAAATCTTCTCAAAAACGCCATCAAATACACCAACGAGGGAAGCATTGAAATGGGTTTTAGTTTTTCAGCAGATACACACGGCTATGCGTCTTTACTTCAATTTTATGTAAAAGACACAGGAATCGGAATACCTCAAAACAGACTCGAAGCCGTATTTGAAAGATTTGTGCAGGCCGACATCGAAGATAAAAAAGCAATGGAAGGTGCGGGATTAGGTCTGGCCATTTCAAAAGCCTATGTTGAGATGTTGGGTGGAAAAATTTGGGTAGAATCAATTGAAGGAAAGGGATCAACATTTTATTTTACCATTGCTGACCAGCAAAAAACAGATACCGGCCACCAGATCGACAAAAAGAAATCTGAGACTTTGAGCCAAAAAATAACAAAGAAGCTAAAAATATTGGTTGCAGAAGACGATGAAACCTCAAAGATGCACCTATCCATTGTAATCGAAGAATTTGCGAAGGAAATACTTTATGCCAAAACCGGAGCCGAAGCTGTGAATCTGTGCAGACAAAATCCGGATATTGACCTCGTACTTATGGACATTAAATTGCCCGTAATGAATGGTTACGATGCCACAGGTGAAATACGAAAATTCGACAAAGATGTGCTTATTATTGCCCAAACAGCCTATGCTCTTTCGGGCGACCGCGAAAAATCGATAAAGGCAGGTTGCAACGATTATATTGCAAAACCAATAAAAAAGGATTTACTCCTGGCAATCATTGAAAAATATCACAGGTAGGAAAAATGTAGATTTTAGGCTATCCTGTCATAACCCCGTCGGTATGGTCGATAATTTTGCGCGGCATGGGGGGATTACAAAGTTTTTTTACTTTTTGCTCGTCCAGTTTTTGGTGTTTTGCTGCAATCACTGTTTTCCCGTCAAGATAAAAAGCCCCGGAAAAACACAGGTCTTTTTCATCCAGCTTACCAATAAAACTTATGCTGGTGTTTTCGATAATGAACGACAACTCCGTTTGGTTGATCTCAATTTTTGAAAGTTCAAATTCGCGGTTCTTATCCTCCGATTTCAGGAAAAATACCGATCCTTCTATTGCACCATTTTCATTGGTATTAAAAACAATCAGGGTAGAAAGTGAGTTAAAATTTTCTTCATCCAATTCCATCCAATAGCCTGAAAGTTTCTCACAAGGCGGCTGCCCCAGTAAACCGCTTACCAAAAAAACAATTAATAAGGTTGATAAAGTAGTTGCTTTCATGAATAAAATATTTCTAACATTTTGAATAATGCCAGGAATGGCCTTGTTTCAATGTCATTAAAATGTGCATTGCGTTTTTCCCGGCAAGTACTACCTGAATACAAGCTTGTCCTTGCCGCCAAATGATTCGTAGGATGAGATAATAACCCGTTCTCCAGGCTCAAGGCCTTCCAAAACTTCATAATAGTTTGTGTTTTGGCGGCCAAGCCTGATACTCCTTTTTATGGCAAATTCACCGGTAGCATCCACAATATATATCCAGTTTCCACCGGTTTCCTGGAAGAAACCTCCGCGCTTCACAATGGTTGCCTCCCGCGGGCTGCTAAACTGAAGACGCAACTGAACGGTTTGCCCGCGCTTAATCCCCCTGGGTTCATCGCCTGTAAATTGCAGGTCAACCTGAAACGAGCCGTTTGTTACATCTGTATAAATTTTCATGATTTCAAGCTGATAGGTGATGCCTGCAAAATCAAATTCGGCCTCCTGCCCCAGGTGTACGGTGGAAATATAACGCTCATCAATGGGAGCCCTCAACTTAAAACCATCCTTCATCATGTCGATTTGTCCTAAGTGTTCGCCTGCTGATTTTGTTTCACCAATCTCAATGCTGAATGATGAAAGTTTTCCATTTGCAGGAGCCTTAATAAAAAGATTCTGAAGATTTTTATTGAGCAGTGTCAGGTTATTCTGCATCCGGTTGATGGAGTTGTTGATTTGTTTGGTTTGATTAATCATCGAAACAGAATCGAGACGCTGCAACTGGAGTGAAATTTCGAGTTGTTTCATGGTCAGGTTGTAGTCGCGCCGGGCATCTTCAAATTCCTGTTCAGAAATCAATTTTTCATTATACAATTGCTTTTTGCGCTTAAAATCCAGATTTACCTTGTCGATTTCTGCTTCAAGATTTACGATTTCCAATTGGCGCACAAACTGGTTTCTTTCAAGATTTACTTTGGAGTTTTGGAGATTGTTGATGGCATCATACATGCGGGTTTCCTGATCCATATACCGTAATTCCATGTCGGCATTTACAAGTTTTAAAATGGTGTCGCCCTTATCAAGAATGGCTCCATCCTCAACAAAAACCCGTTCTACGGTTCCACCTTGAACGGCATCGATGTAAATGGTGGTTTTAGGATAAACTACGGCATCTACAGGGATGAATTCCTGAAAACGATCTCGTTTTACATCTGCAATGGCCAATTGGTCCTTGTTCACATAAAGCTTGCTTTGCTTATCTCTAAAAAACAGCAGGTAAACAATCAACACTAAAAATGCTGCCGAAAATACAATGGCCAAAACCTTCTTAAGCGTCCACTTCTTTTTCTCAATTATTCTATCCATAACATTTCATTTTACGGATTGCCGGTTTGGCGAATACTGTGCCACGTATCATAAAACATTGATAAACAAAGTATAGTAGGCCTGACAAGGCTTGTGGGAAATTGTTTTGTCCAATAACGTTCATTTTTTTGTACACATACGAACATTCTTTCTACTTTAGCCGATATTTTCGAATTTAGTTGGATTGAATCAAGGGGATAACAAATACTGAAACACTTACAAAACATTTACAGATTTTTACAATTTCCTGTTGCCTTTTTTGAATCCTCTACCTTTAGCATAAAAATAGAATCACAGCTATAAATCGCCTTTACTATGGAAAAAGCAGAAGCCAAAATTTTAATCGTTGACGATGATCAGGATGTATTGCTTGCAGCGAAATTATTTCTCAAACAACACATTAAAATTGTTCACACCGAAAAAAATCCTGAAAACATTCCCAATCTTCTCAAAACCGAAAACTATGATGTTGTTTTGCTTGACATGAATTTTTCGCGTGATGCCACCAGCGGCAAAGAAGGATTTCATTGGCTGAATAAAATCATGGAAATCGATCCTGCAGCCGTGGTAATCTTTATTACAGGTTATGGTGATATCGAATTGGCAGTTCAGGGAATCAAGGAAGGTGCCACCAACTTCATCCTGAAACCCTGGGACAATAAAAAACTGCTGGCAACCATTCAGGCAAACCTTAAAGTAAGGTCTTCAAAGGAAGAACTTGCAGATTTGAAAACAAAAAAACAGGTATTTCTTGCAGATCAGAATAATGCCTGGGGCGATTTGATTGGAAGTTCCCTGCCAATGCAACAGGTTATGGGAACGGTGAAAAAAGTAGCAATTACTGATGCCAATGTGCTTATTCTGGGAGAAAATGGCACAGGCAAGGAACTCATTGCACGAGCTATTCACAAGGCCTCAAAACGCAAAGACGAAGTTTTTATCAGCGTTGATCTTGGAGCCATCAGCGAATCACTTTTCGAAAGTGAACTGTTCGGATATAAAAAAGGTGCTTTTACCGATGCCAAAGATGACCGTGCCGGGCGGTTTGAGGCTGCTTCGAGGGGTACAATATTTTTGGATGAGATCGGAAACCTTTCAACCAGCCTGCAATCGAAACTGCTTTCGGTTCTGCAAAGCCGCAAAGTTGTCAGGCTGGGTTCTAACAAGGAAGTCCCCATCGATGTAAGGTTAATTTGTGCTACCAACATGCCGCTTTATCAAATGGTGAAGGAAGGCAAGTTCAGACAGGATCTGCTTTACAGGATCAATACAGTTGAAATTTCTGTTCCTCCCCTGCGCGACAGGATTGATGATATCCCGCTTTTGGTCGAACATTTCCTGCAGGATTATAGCAAAAAATACAAGCTCCTTAATAAAAGAGTAAATGCTACTACATTGAAACGCCTTGAAAAACATCATTGGCCGGGAAATATCAGGGAACTTCAACATGCTGTTGAACGCGCTGTGATAATGAGCGAATCGAATATCCTTCAACCCCACGATTTTTTTCTCTCACAAATGGATGACAACGGAGAAGGTGGAGAACCCGAAACCTACAATCTGGAAGAAACTGAAAGAATACTCATACGTAAGGTTATCGACAAGCACGGAGGAAACATTAGTAAAGCAGCCAAAGAACTGGGGCTTACACGTGCATCACTCTACCGAAGAATAGAAAAATATGGTCTTTAAAAGCTTCAGATTACAAGTTATCATCAGGGTAATTCTATTGATTGCCTCCGTGATTCTGCTTATTTTCCTTTTTATGAAATCAGGACTAACAGTTTCGCCCCTGATACTTGCCTTGCTGATTGTTTTTCAGGTCTTCACATTAATTATGTATGTGGAGCAGACCAATAAAAAACTTACTGGCTTTTTGAATAGCATCAAACATGCCGATTTTTCAAGTTCATTTTCTGAAAAGGGCTTAGGTAGCAGTTTTGAAGAATTAAACCAGGCATTCAATCAGGTAATTAATGAATTTAGAAAATATCGCTCCGAAAAAGAAGAACATCTGAATTATCTGCTTACTGTTATTCAGCATGTGTCGATAGGAATGCTGGCCTTTCGCGAAGATGGCAAAATAGATCAGTTTAACCAGGCCATTACCCGACTTTTTAATATCAGGTATATAAAAAATATTCACGATCTCGACAATGTCAAACAGGGGCTTTCCGAGAAATTGTGCGGCATGAAAGCCGGCGACAATTTATTGATAAAAGTATTTGTGGATGACGAACTCCTTCAGTTGGCGGTTAATGCAACACAATTCAGGATGCGCGGACAACAGTTTACTCTTTTATCATTCCAGAACATTCACAACGAACTTGAAGAAAAAGAAATCGAATCCTGGCAAAAACTCATTCGGGTTCTTACCCATGAAATCATGAACTCGATTACCCCCATTTCTTCGCTGGCCGGAACGGTAAGAGGAATGCTTTTGGACGAAAGTGATGATGAAGCGGTGAAAATGCATGAATTGGACGACGAAGATGTGGAAAGTGTACAAAGTGCCCTGAGCACAATCGAAAAGCGCAGCCAGGGCTTATTGAATTTTGTTGAGATTTACCGAAACCTCACCAGAATACCAAAACCTAATTTCAGGTATTTTTTGGTTTCTCAATTATTTGAAAATGCAGAAAAACTACTTGGCGTAAAAATGGCCGAACATAAGATCCTGTTCAGGTACTCGATAAATCCCGAAACCCTTATGGTAACTGCCGACCCCGACCTGATCGACCAGGTAATTATCAATTTAATGCTCAATGCCATAGATGCCGTAAAAGAACAGGAAGACCCAAAAATTGTATTGGCAGCTCAGGAAGTAAACGGTAAGGTAAAAATTGAGGTAAAGGACAATGGCCAGGGCATTAAACCTGATATTATGGATAAAATTTTTATGCCATTTTTTACCTCCAAAAAACATGGCTCCGGAATCGGCCTTAGCCTTTCCCGACAAATAATGCACCTTCACAAAAGTAGTATTTCGGTAAGATCAAAAGTCAACGAAGGAACAGTATTTACATTAACATTTTAAAATTTCTATTATCTTGCAGCCCTAATTAATTGTAGAAAATTATGAATGAAAATCCGGTAATATTGGTAGTAGAAGATGATCAGTTTAACTATGATCTCCTGGCCGTTATTCTTGCAGAAATCAATGCAAAAGTTTTATGGGCAAGTTCCGCTTCCGAAGGATTGGGCATTTTTACTTCTGAAAATATCGATTTGGTTTTGATGGATATTAAGTTGCCTGATAAAAATGGCTATGAATTGACCAAGGAATTCAAAAGTATCAACCCCCGGATACCCATTATTGCACAAACTGCCTATGCCCTTACAGGTGATCGTGAAAAATCGATGGAAGCAGGATGCGATGATTATATCAGCAAACCCATTCGCAAGGCAAAATTGATTGGTATAATCAGGCATCAATTGGGGCTTGCATAGTTATTAGTTATTGTTCAAGAGTTACTTGTTAATAGTTATTTGTTAATAGTTATTTGTTATTAGCTAAAAAAACGAATAACCCAATAACTCAATAACCAAATAACACAATAACTCAATAACCCAATAACTTCAAAAGGTTTGCCCAAAAAAAAAGCCGGTTTTAGTAAACCGGCTTTTTTTTATGTTGAAAAAATATTTTAGTTACACTTAAGTACCTGAGTAAGCTCATATTCAGCGCTTTCAACAAAACTGCCATATTTTGCGTTACCAAATGCTTCACAGGCATTCGAATTATCGCCTTTTCCCTTCAAGGCGTTCCCCAGTTCATAATAAAATTTTGCCTTGTACTCCACATTTTTATCGGCACTCAATTCAATCCCTCTATTTGCAGCCTCAACAGCAGCATCCCAATTATTAAGGCCATTATTTGCAAGCGAAATATAATAATAGTTGTCAGCATTTTCAGGATCGAAGCTCAACGAAGCGTCAAGACAAACCAAAGCGCCTGACCAATCCTGGGCTTGCAGTTTTTTGGCACCACTTGCCTGCAGATATTTTTTGGCGGTTTTTATAATTTTGTCTTCCATTTTTTCATCACCTTCTGCCTTTGCCAGTTCTCTGGCTTTTTCGAAGGATTCTTTCATTTTTTTGGTTTCATCCATTTTATTGTAAACCAAACCCAAACCCCAAAATGCTCTTGAGTAATCGGGTGCCATTTCTGCTGCTTTTGAAAAGCTTGCCAAAGCATCTTCAAATTTATCTGATGAGTAAAAATCATTACCCTGGGAATAATAAAGCTTTGGAATGGTTTCTTTGGCTCTGGATACAGTTTCAGGGTCGTTGTACTTTTCGCCCATTTCAATAGCCTTTTCAAACTCCCCGATGGCCTTTTCAATTTTTTTCTCCTTATAATCACTTACACCAATTTTGTAATACAGTTGTGGAATTTGTGTTTGTGCATTCACAACAATCATTTCTCCTTCTTCGCCCAACTTCTCTGCCATATCCATGGCAGCTTCGTATTTTTGAATGGCAAGTTCAAATTCATTGGATTTTAATGCCTGATTACCTTCATTATACAATTCACCGGCATTGTTGATGTCCTGCGAGAATGCTGTAAATGAAATTACTGTTAATAAGAATGCTGCTAAAATCTTCATTTTGTTAAAGTTCATACCAATTGTGTTGATTTATTTAAAATTTGATTGATTAAAATTTGCTGTATTAAAATGCGCAAAAATAAATTTTTAATTCAATTTTGCTTCTTCTCCCTGTAATGATTCAATCGGAACAAAAATTATTTGCCATTCGATCAATTGATTAACTCACAAACCATATAATTATTTTGATGAATTGGGCTCCAACTTACAAATTTATTTATTGCAACCATTCTTCAATTTCGTCTGTTTGAACAGCGGCAATATCCAGTTTGTTCATTTTCCTGTATTTATTCAGCGCCTGTTGAATCTGACTAACTTTAGCCGATTTAAGCTCATCGGGCGATGCAAAACCTGCGGGGATAATATACTCAGCCCAGGATTCAGGCACGCCAATATTAATAAAATCTTTGGCTGTTGGCAGTACTTGTTTTTTCTCAGGTCGCATGTGCGGGAAAAACAGCACATCCTGTATCGAAGCCGAATTGGTCATGATCATTGCCAAACGGTCGATACCGATGCCAAGACCTGCTGTCGGGGGCATTCCATATTCGAGCGAGCGAAGAAAATCTTCATCCAGCAACATCGATTCGTCATCACCTCGTTTACCCAATTCGAGTTGATCCTCGAAACGATTGCGCTGATCGATGGGATCGTTCAATTCTGAGAAGGCATTACACAATTCTTTGCCGTTGCAGATGGCTTCAAAACGCTCAACAAGGCCTTCTTTGGTACGGTGTTTTTTAGCCAATGGCGACATTTCAACCGGATAGTCGGTGATGAAAGTTGGCTGTATTAAGTTAGGCTCACATTTCTCACCGAAAATCTCATCTATGAGTTTTCCTTTGCCCATGGTTTCATCAACTTTAACATGAAGCTCACCGGCAGTTTTCACAAGCTCTTCTTCGTTCATGTTGCTGATGTCAATTCCTGTATATTCCTCAATGGCTTCAAACATGGTGTATCTTTTCCAGGGTCGTTGAAAGTCGATTTCTTTGTCGCCAACCTGAATTTTGGTTTTCCCATGCAAATCCATGGCTGCTTTTTCAACCATTTCTTCCACGAGGTTCATCATCCATTCGTAGTCCTTGTAGGCCACATAAAGCTCAATTTGTGTAAACTCCGGATTGTGAAAACGGCTCATGCCCTCATTTCTGAAATCTTTCGAAAATTCGAATACCCCATCATAACCGCCAACGATCAGCCTTTTAAGGTATAGCTCGTTGGCAATTCTCAGGTATAAAGTCATATCGAGGGTATTGTGGTGCGTTTTAAAAGGGCGTGCAGCAGCACCACCATACAAAGGTTGCAAAATGGGTGTTTCCACTTCGAGGTAACCTTTTTCGTTCAGGTAGTTCCGGATGGAATTTACCATTTTGGTTCGTTGTAAAAAGGTTTTTTTTACGTGAGGGTTTACGATAAGATCCACATATCTTTGGCGGTATCTCATTTCAGGATCGGCAAAAGCATCAAAAACCACATCATCTTTTTCCTTCACGATGGGAAGTGGCTTGAGTGATTTCGCCAACAATTTCATTTCATCGGCATGGATGGTAACTTCACCCATCTGGGTAGTAAAAACATGCCCTTTTACGCCAATAATATCTCCAATATCCAGCAATTGTTTGAATACTTTATTGTAAAGGGTTTTATCCTCTCCGGGGCAAAGATTACCCCGTTTTAAATAACATTGAATTCTACCCGAAGCATCCTGGATTTCGACAAAGGAAGCCGCGCCCATAATTCGTCGGCTCATTATGCGTCCGGCAATGCTTACATTTTCGAATTGCTTTTTATCAGGATAATTGTCATGAATTTCTTCTGCTGTAACATTTACTTCAAATTCGTCGGCAGGATAGGGATTAATGCCGAGTTTGATCAATTCGTTCAACGAATTTCTTCTTATTTGCTCCTGTTCTGAAAGTTGCTGTGCCATAAAAGTTTAAAAAATTTGTGCAAAGATAGA
>JAIOZV010000061.1 GCA_021740425.1 Bacteroidales bacterium
ATCAAATCAGGTGAACCCGGCGAATTTCAAATAAAGATTTCACCAAACCAGGCTCGCAATCTTATAAGGCTACTTGATACAAATTTTATGGATCTTTGGAAACAGGCAAATACCTATCAGATGAGTGATGAAATTGAATATTTTGCCAAAATGGTCAAAGAAAAAGGAGAAGCTTTGAACATAGGGCTGCTCATAAGTTATGGGCAGAATCTTGGCGAAGCTGTTGATCATTTTGATCTCGAAAAAATGGATGTTTACCTCAAACAATTTCCGGCAGTGATAAAGAACTTAAAAACCATCTTAGCCGAAAAAACTTAAAATAATTTGCATGTTAACCAGTATTTGGTAATTTTGAAGTGAAATAAATTGTAAGTACCTGCTGATGGAAAATGCTAACCCGAAAATACTCCTCGTCGATGACAATCCGATAAATATCAGGGTGGCAGCTAAAATTTTGAGATCAAACAATTACAATATTTCCTTTTCGCAATCAGGCCCTGAAGCCATTCAAAAAGCCGGTCAAATTGATTTCGATCTTGTTTTGCTCGATATCATGATGCCTGATATGGACGGATATGAGGTTTGTAAACGCCTGAAAGAAAATCCTGAAACCATGAAGGTTCCCATCATTTTCCTTACTGCCAAAACCGAGTCCGAAAATGTAGTTCGTGCTTTTGAATTGGGTGGCGCCGATTATGTCACCAAACCTTTTAACGGGAAAGAGTTGCTTTCGCGCGTCGAAACCCACATCCGCTTAAAAAGGTCGCGGGAGGCTTTGGAAGACACAAATTTAAAGCTCATCGAATCGAATGAAACCAAGGATAAAATGTTTTCGATTATTAGCCATGATCTCCTGGGCCCGGTTGGAAATATTAAGGAATCCCTCGAAATGATTGCCAACAATGAAGTTGAAATGGACGATGAAAGTATGCAGGATTTTATCAGGGCAACGTGGTATTCGGTGGGAAATGCCTATGCCTTGCTCGAAAATCTTTTGTACTGGGCCAGAAATCAGCAAGGACGAATGGTTTACAATCCTAAAAAATTGCTCCTGAACAAGGTCATTTTCGAAACTTATGGATTATTGGCCGGGGTTGCAAAAAATAAAAACATCGAACTAAGAACCAATCTTATCAGGGAATTTGAGGCATACGCCGACAAGAATGCAATAAAAACAATTTTAAGAAATTTGATTTCAAATGCCTTAAAATTTACAAACCCGGGTGGGAAAATTACCAGCGGTGTCAGGGACACTGATGAAAAATTCCTATCTGTTTTTGTGAAGGATAATGGTATTGGGATGGATCAGGACAAGGCCGTGAGCCTGTTCGACAGCAAACAAAAAAATGAGCCCGGATGGGGTACCAAAGGCGAAAAAGGTGTTGGTCTTGGCCTGGTAATTTGTAAAGAGTTCGTAGAAAAACACGGAGGAAAAATATGGGTTGACAGCCAACCCGGTTTAGGCAGTACATTTAATTTTACTATTCCGAAATATTCAAATTGATATGGATACACAAGCTAATAAAAGGAAAATTCTAATCGTTGACGATGTTCCCAAGAATATCGAACTTGCAGCAAATATTCTGCAAACCAAAAACTACAACATCACTTTTGCAAAAAGTGGGCCCATTGCACTCGAAAAAGTTAAATCGATACAGTTCGATCTGATTTTGCTCGATGTAATGATGCCAGAAATGGATGGGTTTGAAGTATGTAAAATTCTTAAAGATGATGATGCAACCAAAGATATCCCTGTGATTTTTTTAACTGCAAGATCAGAAACCGAAAATGTGGTTAAAGGTTTTGAATTGGGTGCGGTTGATTATGTTACCAAGCCTTTTCAAACCGAAGAATTACTGGCCAGAGTAAAAACCCATGTGGATATCCGCGAAAAGCTGGAAGAGAAAAAAGCCATCGAAAAACAATTGAAAAATGATGGGGCAGGTGAGGGGGATGCTTATACGGAAGACTTGAAAAAGCAACTTGAATCGCGTAAAGCAGAACTTGAAAATGTAACCCTCTTTTATGAACTTCGCAGTCAGATGGATAAGCTGATTCAGGATAAAAGCCCCGTTGCACGAATGGAAATCAGGCATATCAAAGAAATGATTTCTAATTTATTTATCGATAAAAGCAATCAGGAGTTTCACAGGTCGCTCAAGCAAAATTTCCCAAAGCTTACCTTCGATGATATGCGCCTTTGTTCCTATCTGAAACAGCGCTTCTTGAATGTGGAAATTGCCGAATTCCTCGAAACATCCCCAGAGGCAGTTTATACCAGAAAATCGAGATTGCGTCAAAAACTTAATCTTACAAAAGACGAAGATATTACCGATTTTCTGGCAAACTTTACCTATTAAATATAGATATTTTCCGGCTGGGCAAAAGCGCAATTATACTAAGCTATTGATCGAGTTCACTTGATTTACCAGTGTTTGCTTAATCCATGCAGGCCGTAAAAATGGTTTTATTGTATTAATAAAGTCATGACGAAACATGTAACTTTCTGTTAGAAGGTTGTAAGTTCGTGTAAATCAACTTAAACATTCATCTTAAAGTTTGGCTGTATTTTTGCATCCGGATTTAAAGATGAATTTTTTTATTCATCCCACAATTTTGGATGCCGTTTACCAACATAAATTGGTATCTTTTTTCATAAACGTTAGGTTAAGGGAACCTGTCTGAAAAGGCGGGTTTCCATTTTTTAGAAAATTATTTTACAATGAAGACGAATTTTTTGATAAGCGGTAAATTGCAGGATGTTTTTGATTCATGGTTTATCATGGCAGAGCTTGATCTTAAAATCCTTGAGCTTTTGTATGGTGAAGCTTCAGAAAGAGTGGATGAAGGGAATTTGATGGATGCGGACAAAGTTTAATATTGAAGAATAGGATCACAACAATTTGGAACGATCTTTGGAAAAGTTACAATGTTTTTGTTCTTATTTTTTTTGGAAATAAAAAAATCAGCATGAGAATGCCTTAATAATAAATAGTGATTGATTCACTACATGTAATCCTCCTTTGAGCCCCGCCTGGTAATACCATTCGGGGCTTTTCTTATTTGTAAAGCAGAAAAACGACAGGTTTTTTATGAAAATCATATTTGATTTTCTTCCATTCCAACAGATGCCTGGAAACTATAAACTCATTTTCTGTTGTTAATTCCGAGGCAATGCACAGCTTTGTTTTGGAATGACAAAAGCTTATCAGAAAATCAATCATCTGGTTGTTTCGGTAGGGTGTTTCAATAAAAATCTGGGTTTGATCTTTTTTTAAAATGTCAGATTCAATTTCCTTAAGCTTAGTTTTTAATTGTGATTTCTCGATGGGAAGATACCCGTGAAAAGTAAAATTCTGTCCGTTGAATCCGGAGCCCATTAATGCAAGGATGATGGAGGAAGGGCCGGTAAGTGGTATAACGCGAATATTATTCAAATGGCAATGTTTTACAATCTCAGCTCCCGGATCGGCAATACATGGAACTCCGGCCTCGGATAAAAGTCCCACAGCTTTTCCATTTTTAATTGAATCAATAAATGTATCTGCAGTTTCGCGGGCAGTGTGTTTGTTCAAAAGGTTAAACGTTACCTCATCGAAGTTTCTCTGATATCCTGCCGACTTTAAAAACCTGCGGGCGCTTCTTGCATTTTCAACGATGAACTCATCAAGTTGGTTCATGATGTTGAATAAGCCTGCGGGGAGTACCATTTCAGGTGGGGTTTCACCTAAAGTAACCGGTATCAGGTATAAAGCAATTTCCAACATAAGCGTATTACCAGGGCAGATTGTCGAGATCAACATTTCCGCCTGAGATGATGATGCCGATCTTTTTGTTTTTATATTCAAATTTATTTTCGAGAATAGCTGCAAGAGGCACTGCTGACGAAGGTTCAACAATGATTTTCATGCGTTCCCATATCAGTTTCATGGCTCGGATAATTGCCACTTCCGAAACGGTTACAATATCATTTACATATTTTTGGATGATTGGGAAAGTTAAGCTACCCAACGAGGTTCTCAAACCATCAGCAATAGTATCAGGATTTAAGGATGGAATAAATTTCTTCTGGTAAAATGATTGGTAAGCATCATCGGCTTGTTCGGGTTCAGCAGCGATTACAATGGTTTTAGGTGAAAAATAATTTACTGCCAGCGCTGTCCCACTCAATAAACCACCGCCACCAACCGGAGCCATTATAATGTCAAACGCACCTGAATCTTCGCAAAGTTCTTTTGCTGCTGTTGCCTGCCCTGAAATAATTGTGGGATTGTTGTAGGGGTGAACTTCGGTGGCGTTGGTATGCTTCAAGACTAATTTAAGGGTTTCTTCCCGTGAAGCCAGGTTTGATTTACAAAAAGTTATATTTCCGCCATAATGTTTTACAGCCTCAATTTTAACTGCCGAAGAGTTTTCGGGCATCACAATATGTGCTTTGATGCCTCTGAGTTTTGCTGCCCTCGACAATGCGGCTGCATGATTTCCGGATGAGTGTGTGGCTACTCCATTTTTCATCAAATCCGCATCCATCGTAAATACGGCATTTACGGCACCCCTCGATTTAAATGCTCCTGCCTTTTGAAGGTTTTCGCATTTAAAAAAAAGTTGACAATCTAATAAATGGTTAAGATTTTCGGAGCTTAAAACAGGTGTACGATGAACATAAGGTTCGATGATTTTGGATGCTGAAAGTATATCCTTTCGGGTTGGAATTGATGTCAATGGTAGATGGATTTATGTATTCAGTTTTTCTGCAATTTTATCGCATGCCTGGTCGATCATTCTGTAAACGTTATCAAATCCATGCCTGCCACCAAAATATGGATCCGGAACGCTCAGGTTTTCACCGGGCAATACTTCATTCATTAGAAGCTTCACTTTGTTCTTGTGATTTTCATTTCTGGCCAGCCTCAAAATATTATTGTAATTTTCAGTGTCCATGGCATAAATGAGGTCATAGTTATCAAAATCATTTTGCTTAAATTGCCTTGCCCGGTGACTGTTGATATTCACATTGTTTTTTAGAGCCACATCTGCTGATCTGGGGTCAGCAGGCTCGCCGGCGTGGTAATTGCCGGTTCCCGCAGAGTCAACAATGGCATTCAATCCTGATTTTTCAATTTTATCTCTTAGAATACCTTCGGCCAAAGGCGATCTGCAAATATTTCCAAGACATACCATGAGAATCCTGATCATAACAAAGTGAGTAAAAAGTTAATTTGAAAGATGATTTACAAATTGATTTTTTTATCCAGATCATCAAGGTAGATCCGGAAAGTTTTGTCGGTATCTCTCAGGTTTTTTACCGTTTTGCAGGCATGAAGAACTGTAGCATGATCTTTATTACCACATTGCAGTCCGATTTGTGTAAGTGATGCCTTGGTGTGTTCTTTTGAAAAATACATGGCAAGTTGACGAGCCTGAACAATGTTTCTTTTACGGGTTCTCGAATTCATTTGGTCAATAGTGAGCCCGAAATATTCCGATACCATTTTTTGAATGTAATCAATGGAAATTTCTTTATTTGAATTCTTGATAAAGTTGTCGACGATTTGTTTGGCCAGGTCAAGAGTGATTTCCTTTTTGTTGAGCGATGCCTGCGCAAGCAGCGAAATCATTGCGCCTTCAAGCTCCCTGATGTTGGAAGTTACGCTGTAGGCAAGGTACTCAACCACATTCTCGGGCATGGTAATGCCGTCATTATAAAGTCGCTTTTGAAGGATGGTAATTCTTGTGTCCAGATCAGGGGTTTGCAAATCGGCGGTAAGGCCCCATTTAAACCTTGAAAGCAATCGTGCTTCCATACCTTCTATTTCAACAGGTGGCTTATCGGAAGTTATTACAAGTTGTTTTGAATGTTGGTGCAGTTGGTTAAAGATATGGAAGAAAACATTCTGAGTTTTTTCTTTTCCCGACAAAAAATGAATATCGTCAATAATCAATACATCAATCAATTGATAAAAGTTTGTAAAGTCGTTTTGGTTATTATTTCTAACCGATTCGATGTATTGTGCATAGAATTGATCGGAGGTAACATAAAGAACTGTTTTATCAGGAAATCTTTCTTTTACTTCCAGCCCGATAGCATGGGCAAGATGCGATTTCCCAAGGCCAACCCGGCTATAAAGGAACAGCGGATTGAAAGCTGTTTTTCCTGGATTTTTGGCAATGGCCAATCCCGCTGATCTGGCTAAACGGTTACAATCTCCTTCTATAAAATTATCGAAAGTGTAACGCTCGACCAGTTGAGAATTTACTTTTACCTTTTGAATGCCGGGAATAACAAAAGGATCCGGAATTTCTTTGGATGTGCTTTTGATGTGAAAAGGCATATTCACATCGGGATTGATGGAAGCTCCACGATTTGAGGTGGGCACAACTACAGATAATGGATCCTGGTATCGGTTGAAGGAATTATCCATCACAATACTGTATTCCAGCCTGCCCTTAATGCCAAGTTCTTTTTTTATGGTTCTTCTGAGCAGCCCAATGTAGTGTTCCTCAAGCCATTCGTAAAAGAATTGACTTGGAACCTGAATAGTGAGAACATCGTCCTGAAGTTTTAGGGGTTTAATTGGCTCAAACCATGTTTTAAAACTCTGATTATTAATGTTATCCTTAATAATCTTCAGGCAGTTATCCCAAATATTTTTTGCAATATTGTTTGTTTGATGAACCACTTGTGTAGTTGTTAATCAGTTAATTATAAAATTATTTTGAATTGTTAGGATCGAGGAAGGGGATGAAATCCTAAAAATTATCTCCTCAAATTCGTTACAAAATTGTGTGAAAAAAAATTGTAAAAAAATTTTTTATCTCCTTGTATTTATTGAAAATTATATTATGATAAAAAATGCTTCAACATTCAATGTGTTGGTCAAAATCTTTAAGATGAATACATTAATTTTTAATCTGAAATATTCAAATATGTAATATTTTAAAATTCAATTTTCCTTTTCTGACTAAATGTAAGTTCAGCAAATTTGGCGTTTGGAAAATGAGCTAAAACTACCTGAATATTGAGTGGTAAAACTATGTAAATTAAAGGTTCTTTGAGATTATGTTTTGTAAAAAAAAGTTAAACTCTTTTTGTTGTGGCTCATTTGGAAATGCTTAAACAAAGTGAGGTTGGAAGGTTTGTTTTTAAAGATGGAATGATGGCTTAATCGGTTTGATCTATTTATTAATGCTAATTTTACCCACAAATAATTTTTGATATGGATTTGATCATTTTGAGGGATATTACCATAATCTTTGGTGTAGCGGTGGTTGTTATTCTCGTTTGCCAAAGATTAAAAATTCCGCCAATTATTGGTTATTTGCTTACCGGTGTTTTGGCCGGGCCACATGGTTTTTCGCTGATTAGTGGAATTCATGAGGTTGAAATTTTGGCCGAAATTGGGGTCATTTTGCTGTTGTTCACCATTGGTATTGAGTTTTCTTTAAAAAATCTGGTCAAGATACGAAACACATTGATGATTGGTGGTGGCCTTCAGGTATTCTTAACCATTGCTGTCTTTTATTTAATTACCAGAATGGATTTTGTAGGGGCGCAAGATGGCAACTCAATCCCTGAATCCATTTTCCTGGGTTTTTTAATGACTCTTAGCAGCACTGCCATTGTGCTGAAATTGCTCCAGGAACGTGGCGAATTTGTTAGTCCTCACGGCAGAACAATTTTGGGTGTTCTTATTTTTCAGGATATTGTTATCGTTCCCATGATTTTGGTATTGCCATTTCTTGCCGGTGTTTCTGATGATGGCAGTTCCGGAATATTTGAAATTGCTCTGAAGGTGCTTGCAGTTGTGCTGATGGTTTTTATTGGTGCAAAATATGTTGTACCCAGGCTGCTCTATCTGGTGGCGAGAACAAAAAGCCGTGAATTGTTCTTACTTACTATTATTGTAATCGCCCTTGCAGTGGCTTATTTAACATACATGGCCGGGCTTTCACTGGCATTGGGGGCATTCCTTGCCGGGCTCATCGTTTCGGAGTCCGACTACAGTCAGCAGGCTTTTGGTAATGTGGTTCCCTTTCTTGATGTGTTTACGAGTTTTTTCTTTGTTTCGATCGGGATGATGCTTGATGTGGACTTCCTATTGAGTAAACCATTGCTGATTTTATTAATTACCATCGGAGTAATTGTGGTTAAATCTGTCATTGCCACTGGTGCCGGCCTGGCTTTGGGTTTTCCGTTGCGGCCATCATTGCTTGTAGGTTTTACTTTGGCGCAGGTAGGAGAATTTTCATTTATACTTTCAAAAAAAGGACAGGAACTTGGATTGATTTCTGAAGGCAATTATCAATTGTTTCTTGATGTTTCGGTACTGACCATGGCGGCCACTCCTTTTGTCATGTCTGCTGCTCCAAAATTTGCAGATATTTTGCTTAGGCTTCCCTTGCCACTAAAGTTAAAAGCCGGCCTAAGTCCTGATAATGTGGCTGAGGATTACATCAAAGGAATAAACGGCCATCTTATAATTATCGGCTATGGTGTGAATGGCAGAAATGTTGCCAGGGCAGCTAAATTTGCAAAAATCCCCTACGAAGTTATCGATTTGAATGCTGAAACTGTTAGGGTTGAAAAGAAAAAGGGTGAACCTATTTTTTTTGGCGATGCCACACAGGAAAGTGTACTCGAACATGCATCCATTAAGGAGGCGATGGTACTTGTAATTACTTTGCCCGGAAGCGCTGATCTAAGAAGAATTACTCAGGTTGCAAGAATGATGAACCCCCATTTGCACATCATCATCCGTTCGAGGTTCGTTACAGATATGCAGGATCTTTTTAAGCTTGGTGCTGATGAGGTAGTTCCGGAAGAATTTGAAACTTCAGTGGAGATTTTTACAAGGGTTCTTGCTAAGTACCTTATTCCGCGCGAAGAAATCGAAAAGCTTGTTTCTATTGTAAGAGCTGATGGCTACGAAATGTTTAGAAGTTTATCACTTGATCAATCAAATTTTGGTGAACTTACTTTTAAGGTGCCCGAAATAAATATTAACTCCCTGCATGTTTGCAAAGATTCTGTAATCGAAGGGAAATCCCTGGATGAGATTGCCTTTGAAAAAAATCATAATCTTACACTTTTGGCACTGAGCAGGCTCAATAAAACATATTCGAAAATGCCCGATGATTTTGTTTTGCAGGAAAATGACATTCTGTTTTTTCTGGCATCTTATGATAAATTGAACAAAATTGATAATCTTTTCAAATCAGGAAACTCCGATTGCAGCCTGGCTGATAACGACAAAAGGCTACTTTAAAATGATATGTATTGAACTGTCAGGAATGCCAACCCAAAGCACATCTCCAATTTCAATAGGTTTGGATTCCTGATTATTACTCTTTACAATTGCACTCAGTTTAACACCAATATCAATTTCAACTTCCCATCCTTTTGCCGAAGGGAATAAATCGCTGATTTTTCCTTTGAACAAATTGGTTTGATTATTTCGACCTGCTTCTCTGTAAATTTCAATTTTTGTTTCATCTAATAATATTGAACAGATTTCCTGAATTGCAGTTTCTAAATGATGTTTCAGGTGGATTTTATTTGCAACCAAAATTTTGCCTGTTGATTCAGCAATAGCCGGAAAATAATTTTTATATCCACAAAATCTTGCGACAAACTTATTTCGGGGCTTCTCAAGAATTTCCTTGGGAGTACCCAATTGTGCTATTTGCCCATTGTGCATAATCCCCATTTTATTAGCCAGCGACATAGCTTCTTCAAAATCATGGGTGACATGTATAATGGTTTGTCCGCTGCGGTTTAAGTTGCGGAGCATACTTTTTAACAGGTCTTTCTGGTTGGTATCAACCCCTGTTAAGGGCTCGTCCAGTAAAATGATCTCAGGTTCTGAAGCCAAAGTTCTGGCCAGCAATACCCGCTGGATTTCACCACCCGAGAGCGTTTTTGGGTCTCTGTCCAAAAGCTCATCCAGGAATAGTTGTCTGCAAATGTCTTTGAATAAATGTATTCCGCTTTTTTTTCCTCTCTGGTTGAGTGCAAAGTGAATATTTTTCCTGACAGAAAGGTGTGGGAACAAGGTGTTGTCCTGAAATACAAGTCCAACATTTCGATCTTGTATTTTCCTTTTTCTGATGTCCCGGTTATTCAGGCTGATTTGCCCGCTTGTGTTTTTTTCGTGAATCCCGGCAATGGCCTCAAGGAGTATGGTTTTTCCTGACCCCGATGGACCGGCAAGTAGAAAATAGTCACCTTTTTCGATTTCAAGGTTGATATTTGTCAGGTTGAAATTATTCAGATTAACCGAAAGGTTTTTAATGCTAAGCATATCTTGTTTTTTCTTTTACCAACATCCTTAAAAGAATAAAAAAAGCAAGGCAAATGCCGATAAATAGAATGGCTACCGGACGCGCATAGTCCAGACCAAAGGCCCCGAAGCGTTCATAAATCAGCACGGGAGTTATCATAGGGTGATAGGCGATGATCACCACGGCGCCAAATTCGCTCATGCCACGGGCAAACATAAGGATAAGGCCGGAAACAATATTTCGCCATGCAAGGGGCAGCGAAATTTCCAGAAACACCCTTGCAGGTGATGCTCCAAGATTGAGAGCCGCAATTTCCAGTCGTTCGGGAATTTGTTCAAACCCGTCTCTAGCGGCATTAATCAAAAAAGGGATACTTACAAATGCCATGGCAATGATGATGCCTGCAGGATGTCCAACCAGATCAAAACCCAGAATAGAAGCGGATTTTCCGATCCAGGTATCTCTTGAAATAACTCCGAGAATGGCGATACCTGCTGCGGAATGTGGGATAACAACAGGAAGATCGATAATGCCCGATACCAAACGTTTGAGCCTGAAATTTTTGCGTGCAAGTAAATAGGCAAGAGGTACGGCTCCCAAACCAAGAATTAGTGTTCCTGTCATGGATGCCCACAAGGTGAGCCAGATGCTTTTTGCTACTTCCTGATCTTCTAATGTTTTAAATACCGAAGAAAGACTTGTGCTGAAAGTAATACTAATGAGTGGAGCCAGGATGAAAAGCAAAACCAAAGCTCCGAGAAAACTTAGAAGGAGTGAAAATTTGCTAAAATTCCGGTGCTTCATTGTCAGGCTTATTTTGCAGTTTCAAAGTAAATCCGATCAACCGATAATATGGCTCTGTCAGAAAAGAAATCGCTGGCCGGGAACAAACGGAAGGCTCCTCCGTTTTGATTGTCGGGATTGTAAATCAGTAAAAGTTCTGCCTGGTCGTTCCTGTTGAAAATTTCGGAATAGCTGAAAACTCCACGATATCCATCCCTGGCAGCAACAATAAGAAAGGTGCTTTGAATGTTTTCTGAAGTTTCACTTATCTGTCCTTTCAGTATTTCTTTCACGGCTTGGCCTGAAAATGGGGTTGTGCTGTGAATTCCTCTGCCGCGCCCGTAAAATATAGATTCATAATTTAGTATCTGGATGTTTTCGAGGGGCTTTGTTATGCTCATGGTTTTATGATCAGCAACAAAAATATCGATTGCCGGGGCAAACATGGGACTCATGCCCTTTTCAATTTCAAATTCGCGGCCAGCACTTTTTATGGTTATTTTTACAGGGCTGTCGATATTTCGGGCTGAGAGTAAATCGGATCCTACAACAATTTTGGCGTTTTCGGGGAGAGGCCACAACTCTTTCGTTTTTGAGGGAACAATGCGCATCACTTTGCTTGCTATAATGATTTCATGGAGGTGGTTTGGATAGAATATCTCGCCCCAGCTAAATACTGCTTTTTCTCCTTTTGCATTTTCAACGATTACATAAAGGTCGATGATGGGAGGGAAGGCCTCCCGGTTCAATTTGTCGGGGGTATGCAGGTTTATCATATCAAAAAGTGAATAGCCGTCATATCGATAGGCTCCAATAAATTGATTGCCATCAGCGGTTGGCAAAGCCTCTTTAACAATAATGGTTCGCAAAGGCAGTGTTTTTGTTTCTATCAATCCCGGATTGTTTACTTCCCCTGCAATCTCAATTTCATTGCATTTAAGAGGGTGGATTTCTTCATTGTCATAAAAATTGTTGGTTTGATCGGTAGAATCAATCGCCTGATACTCGTCCAATATGAGTTTTCGAGCCTCGTCGGATGTCATGTTTTGGCATGAAACCATACCTGCGATAAGGAAAAGAAAGAAGATTTTTTTCATTGCATTTGGATTTAGAATTTAATTTCGTTATGAAAGGAGGTGCATATCGTTTGCAAAGAAAATCAAAATCCGTTTGATAGAATAAGGTTTGGTTTAAATTTGAGGTTTTGCAAATTGTTGTAACGATTGTGGAATTTTATCCCAGCAAGAAGCAGGTGAAGGAACCAGAGAGGGTTGGCCTTTTTCTTCCATTATTTTCATGCCTTTATCACCATCAAGGAAAAATTGAAGATATTTTTGAGCCATTTCCGGATTGCCTGAATTTTTAGGAATGGTTAAGCCATAAATCATGGGTTCACCAACTTGTGTAATTGTTTCACCCGGTTTCTTGCCATTTATCTCAACCGAGGAAGTATTGTACCAGTTTGCCAATTCAGGTTTTTTCAGATTGATGGAATCGGGGAGAGGCAGATATTTCAGCTCATGCTGCACAGCCACCGAACGGTAAATAAAAATGTAATCGAGGTTGTGTGTTTCAAGCAGGGCAATCAGGTCGGTTTCCTTGGGCCGGATAAATCTTTGATCTTTTGCCAGTATTGAATCGGCCAATTTAGGCATCTGGTAGTAATTTTCAGCCAATCGAAGGCAAAGCACGGAACGGTAGCCACAGGGATCGGAGTCAGGATTCGACCTTCCATATTTTACTTCTGGTGTATTCAGAATCCGGAGCCAGTTACTGTTATTTATTTTTTCATTAAACAGAGATTTTTCTGAAAAGGCAAGCACCATTTCGTTGGAAGCAAATTTTATGTTCCAGTCGCTGTATTCCGGGATTAGGAAGTTATCGATAACCTTGTAATCTGCAGAAAGGAGAACATCGCAATTTCTGTTGAGGTCGATGATCTTTCGCGCGGCTGCTACACTGCCCGATGCTTCCGCGAGAATTTGAATATCAGGATTTTCCTTTTGAAAGGCTTCGTTGATTTTTTTTACGGGAACCGACAGGCTTCCTGCATGGAAAATGATGATTTTGTTGTTGGTTTGATTTCCTGAGCTATTACACCCGGAAATGATGGATATTGCCAGTAGAATTATCAAAAACCATAGTGGATTTTTCGTGTACATAATTTCGGAAAAGAAGGTGCGTTTGCCTGAGTTAGCGCAAGATAGTTATTGACCCTTGAAAAACATCCGTACCAAAATAGCCTTCAGCTTTCAGGATGTAAAAATACACTCCTTCGCGAATGTTTTCACCATCCCATTCGCCCTGATAATCTTTTTTTGAGTATATTCTTTTGCCGTATCTGTTGAAGATTTTAAGCTCGTTGGTGATGTATCTTTCGAGGTCGATAATTTTAAAATTTTGATTCACCAAATCTCCATTGGGTGTGATAACATTTGGAATTTCAAGGTCAACGGTTTTTACATCAACCTGCAAAGTAATCGAATCTATACATTCATCGTTGGTAGTATATTTGAGCCATACATCAAAGGCTCTTACCTGGTCGAATACTTTTCTTGGCATTTCTTCTTTGGTAAATGTACTGTCGCCGAAGTCCCAGTTCCAGTCGATGACCTGAATACTGTCGATGGATTTGTTGTCAAAGGAAAAGTCAACAACGGGGTTTTGAATGTAAATCTGATCTTCGGGGTCACGAATGATTTCCACCTCGGGCATATCATAAACATCTACGGGTAGCATCGTATCCCTTACGCACAGGTATTGATCGGTAACTTCAACCAGATAATCTGTTTCACACAAGCCGAAAACAATGGAATCGTACTGGACGGGAGTGGTGGTAGGCCAAATAAAATTGTATGGTGGAAGCCCTCCCGAAACACTCACCTGAAGCTGGCCTTTACAGGTTCCCGGGCAACCGGTATTGATCTGGGTAACTTCCTCGAATTTCATGCGGGGATATAGCCATATTTGAACGCTGTCAATGCAGGTTAAAATTCCAAGGCTATCCTTAACGGAAACATACACTGTAGTTGTGTCCAGACGGGGGGTTACATCCACACAGGGTTCGGTATTGTTTTCAATAAAAAGCCCCTCATCACTCGATGTCCATACATACATGAGGGTATCAGGATCCACACACAAAGTAACGGGGTAAGTGTAGCAGGTGAGTATGGTGTCAATCATGTCGATTTGAGCATTCTGCAAAACTACAAATGTTGAATCTTTTACTATTTCCATCGACTCGGGCGTGCACCAAACGTAATACCAGCCGTTGCTGTTTACCCAAATGGATTGTGTTTGCTCATTAGTACTCCAGAGGTAACTTTGAAAACCTTCTCCTGCATTAAGCAGAGTGCTGTCGGCAAAGCAGGTTCGGGTTGTGTCAGGCAACAAGGGTTCCTGAGCCGACACCATGAAATGTATCCCTGAAAAAAAGAAAATGAAGGAAATTATTCCAGGTAAAAAATGATTAGATATTTGTTTTTCTTCTACCATTTGATTTTATTCGATTCGGCTGCGAAAATATAGATTATTCATCAACTTGAAAACATTGCTTTAATACATTCCATCGGCCAGCATCATTAAAGTACAATCTTCAACAACCTCGATGTTTTGCCCGGCGGCCATTTGGTAGAGTTCGGTATTTTCGGTGCCCGGGTTAAAAATGAGTCTGTGGGGCTTTAATTTATTAATGATGTAATCATAATAAGGAGGCTGATTTTGAGGCCCGACATACAAGCTGATGGTATGTACATTATCGATTTCTGGAAAACCTGTGATTATCGGGATATCTTCAATAGTTTCGTTTCGCAAACCAATGGCAACTACCTCGATGCCGAAACGTTTGAGCTGTTTCACCGCTGAATATGAATACCTGTTGGGTCGGGAACTGGCACCTATCACAACAGTTTTTTTCTGTAAATCTTTCAATTTTGTTATTCCGGATTTTGATTCGTATAAAGTTCTCCAATTCAATGCAAAGTTTTGAAAAATATTGCAAAGGCCTGAAAAAATAACAGGCTCTTTACAATCGGAAACCATTGAAACTGAGTATAGCTCATATTAATCAATTAATTATCAGACATAAAGGCATTAAAAATGAGTGTGTTAGGTGTCATTTTTTCAGTTTGAGCTTTTGATTTTCCATTGGCAGTAAATTTGTAAAACTCCACTAAATTAAACTGTAGGAGATTTAGATATGAACTTTAATAAATTCACAATAAAAGCACAGGGGGCTATCCAAAAAGCTCAGGACATTGCAGCTCAAAACCAACATCCTCAGATTGAAACTGCGCATATATTAAAAGGTGTGCTTGAAGCTGATGAAAATGTAATCCCATTTTTGCTGAAAAAGCTTGATGTAGACATGAATGTTTTGAATTCTGACCTCGAAAAACTAATTCTAACCTTTTCAAAACAATCAGGAGGGCAAATATTTTTATCATCTGATGCAAATACTGCCTTGCAAAAGGCCATGACATTCCTGAAAGATTTTGGGGATGATTTTGTTTCCATCGAACATATATTGCTGGGATTACTTTCGGTAAAAGATAAAACTTCCTTTTTACTCAATCAAAACGGCATTGATAAAAACAATCTGCTCAATGCCATTAAAGATCTTAGAAAAGGAGAAAGTGTTAAAAGCCAGAGCGCTGAGGATACCTATAATGCCTTGAACCGCTATGCCCGAAATCTGAACGAACTTGCAGCAAGTGGAAAACTGGATCCGGTAATTGGCCGCGATGAAGAAATCAGAAGAATTTTGCAGATTCTATCAAGAAGAACCAAGAATAACCCGATTCTTATCGGGGAGCCGGGGGTTGGAAAAACCGCCATTGCCGAAGGTATTGCCCATAGGATTATAAATGGTGATGTGCCCGAAAATTTGAAATCCAAACAGATATTTTCGCTGGATATGGGATCGCTGGTGGCAGGCGCGAAATACAAGGGAGAGTTTGAAGAACGATTGAAGAGTGTTGTAAAAGAAGTGGTTGGCGCTGATGGAGAAATCATTTTATTTATTGATGAAATTCATACCCTGGTTGGTGCAGGCGGAGGCGAAGGAGCCATGGATGCGGCAAATATCCTTAAACCTGCCCTAGCCCGTGGTGAGTTGAGAGCCATCGGAGCTACCACCCTAAAAGAGTATCAAAAATATTTTGAAAAGGACAAAGCACTCGAACGCCGTTTTCAGATTGTTATGGTTAAGGAACCGGATAACCACGATGCCATTTCGATATTACGTGGATTAAAGGAACGTTACGAAACCCACCATCATGTAAGGATTAAAGACGATGCTATTATTGCGGCAGTTGAGCTTTCGCAGAGATATATCAGCGATCGCTTTTTACCTGATAAAGCCATCGACCTCATTGATGAGGCTGCAGCCAAGTTGCGTTTGGAGATCAATTCAGTGCCTGAAGAACTGGATGAAATCGAGCGCAGGATCAGACATCTCGAAATTGAACGTGAAGCCATAAAACGTGAAAAGGACAAACTAAAACTCAATGTATTGCAGGAGGAGATTGCCAATCTTTCAGAAAAGCGAAACCATTTGAGGGTGAAATGGCAGGCCGAAAAAGAAATCGTTGAAGCCATCCAGTTGCGTAAAAAAGAAACTGAAGATCTGAAATTACAGGCGGACCAGGCTGAGCGTGACGGGAATTTTGGGAAAGTAGCCGAAATTAGATACGGAAAAATTAAACAAACCGAAGATTCTCTGGAAAAGCTAAAGGCTAAGTTGAGCTATATGCAGGGCGACTCACCATTAATAAATGAGGAAGTGGATTCAGAAAATATTGCAGAAATTGTTTCCCGATGGACGGGCATCCCCGTAAGCCGGATGCTTCAAAGTGAGCGGGAGAAATTGCTTGATCTCGAATCGATGCTTCACAAAAGAGTGGTCGGTCAGGACGAAGCTATTTCTGCCATTGCCGATGCCATCAGGCGCAGCAGGGCAGGCTTGCAGGATGCTTCACGGCCAATTGGTTCTTTCATCTTTTTGGGAACTACCGGGGTAGGAAAAACTGAGCTGGCAAAAGCGTTGGCTGATTTTCTTTTCAATGATGAAAATTCGATGGTCAGAATTGACATGTCGGAATACCAGGAACGACACACGGTTTCCAGGTTAATTGGGGCGCCTCCGGGATATGTTGGATATGATGAAAGCGGACAGCTAACCGAGGCTGTGCGCCGCAAACCCTATTCGGTGGTGTTGCTCGATGAAATCGAAAAAGCCCATCCCGATGTGTTCAATATTTTACTGCAGGTGCTCGATGATGGCAGGCTCACCGATAATAAAGGCAGACTTGTAGATTTTAAAAACACCATTATTATAATGACCTCCAATATGGGTTCGCATTTGATCCAGGAAAAACTCGGAGCTCAGAATGGCAGTGAAAGCGAGGAGAAGTTTGAGAAAATCAGGAAAGAAGTTTTTGAGCTGCTTAAACGCACTATCAGACCCGAATTTTTGAACAGGGTGGACGAGATTATTATGTTCAGGCCATTGTCTGAAAAGCAAATTTTTGAGATCGCAGCGATGCAGATCAGGCTTTTAAAACAGCAACTTTTCAAAAACGGGGTAAGCCTTGAAGTTGATGAATTGGCTGTCCGGTGGATTGCTGAAGCGGGGTTTGATCCGCAATATGGTGCCCGACCTGTAAAAAGAATCATCCAGCGAAATGTTATGAATCAGCTTTCGAAGTTGATTCTTGCAGGTTCGGTGAGCAGGGATTCTATTATCCTGATATCAACAGAAAATAACAAATTGAAATTTATAAATAGACCAGCCATTCAAACGGCCTGATTTTCGCCGATAAAAGTCATTCATATTCACTAAAGCAAAATTAGCCTGAAGATATATAGCATGCTAAAGAACTATCGTTTAGCTTTGTAGTAGTTTAGAGTGGGCAGCTTAAGTTTCAGGAAATTATTTCATTATTTCGAAAGCTTAATGAAATAGATCCAAAAATTAAATCCTTCCTGGTAGTTTATCAATGAGCAATAAAACTACCTGAGAAGGATTTTTTTTCTGCAAAGTTCATCCTTTGCTAAAAATTCATATTTCAGGGTTTGACTAAAAATAGATTTGTTATCATTTTAATTTTGGGATTCTTAATAAATCTTTAGCCGACAGCCTTCGGAAGATGTTCAAAAAAATATGATTTTCATTTATTTAAGTTAAAATTTAAAATTGAAAATTGTTAAATAGCAAAAAATCAGAACACATTTTTGTTTTTCAATTACATTTTTTAGTATAATTGTGTGCTTTAAAAGGAAATGAATATTTGTATTAAAAATTGAGGATTAAAAACCATCGTTAGCTAAAAGCATAAAAATAGGAAACTTCTTAAAAGCCAACACACTTAACAAAAATGGATTTTATCAAAAATTAATATTTAACAAATTATTAACACAAAATTATCGTGCTTATGACAGATGAATTTACCTAACACCCTTCCGCTTATTTAACCCGTCATGATGTTTTATTATCATGAAAATTTTGATTATTCATTTCATTTTTTAATAATTTAAAACCTAACTTTTATGAAAAAATTTACAATTGTTATTTTAATGTTTTTTAGCCTGTT
>JAIOZV010000062.1 GCA_021740425.1 Bacteroidales bacterium
TTTTCCCGGTGTTTTTAAATTGTTTAACAATGAATTCTGTCCAAACATCTTTAGAAATTTTTTCGAGGAACATCATGGCTCCGAAGTTATAAAACGGCATGGATGGCGATGAGAAAACCTCAAGCATCATGTGCCTTTTGCTTCCATATAAAAAGTAGGCTACATGCTCATGTTTTTGCCAGTGCGATCTGAGTTTTTTTTGCGTGGCAAGCGGATCATCAAAGTAGGCGATATTTTGAAATTCATCAATGCAAATTCGTAGGTTTATGTTTTTGGATTTGGCAATATTTTCGGCAAGATCAAGGATTTCATCTGGTTGTTTTAATACTTCCTCCTTATCGAGGGATATCGAGAATTCCATATCCTGGCCCGGAGAAAAACTAATTTTGGGAATTATCTTTTTAAATTGTTTTACGCTGTCAGTGATTTCTGCGAACACTCCGGAAGTACTCAGTAAAATTTTTTCTGTAAGTTCCTTATAAAATTCTTCTTCCGTCCTGACATTGAAAAGGTCGATTTTTACAATTCTGATTTCCGGCTCTGATTGCCGAATAATCTCAGAAGCCTTTTCAATTTACGATGATTTTCTCCATCGTTTGGGCGAAATCAATATAGTATTGATACCATAGCGGAAATTATTAAGCAAAATTTCTATTTCCTTCTCCTGGTTTGTAAACATTTTGCCATGGGCAAGTTTTCCAAATATGAATGGTAGTTCCATTTTTATGCTCTTTATATTCTGCCAACATAGCTAACATTATTGTAACTAACAAATATGTAACTAACAAAAATGTAACTAACAAATGTGTAACTATTTTTTTATTGGTATAAAAATACTACCTCAAGGATTTGGGTAGAAAACGAATGGACTGATTGCCATAAAAAAAGAAAGGAGCACTTTAACAGCGCTCCTTACAACCTATTAACCATAAAAACAAAAAATCAATATAATTTTCCAAAATTAATTTTCCCAACCTTACGGGTAGAATAGTTTATTTTGAAAGCTCCTGATTTTCTTAATTCTTGCTTCACGTCTGTGACAATACCCATGCGGATATTTTGATCAACTTTTAGTGAAGTAGTGATAAAACGTCTGTCAGCCTCATCCCTTGATTGACGCTCCGAGGCTACAAAAGCCGGAATATCATCAATTCTGGCAAACTGATCATTGAGCTGAATACGGGGTTTGGAACCATAGGCAGCGGATCTTTTGGGCTCGCCAATATAAATATAGCTTACCAATGATTTTTTAGCCAGTTTTTCAACTTCAGTTGCTTCCGGAGGAGTAATTTTAACAATCAGCGTAACTTCACGCATAACGGTTGTAACCATAAAGAAGAACAACAGCATGAAGATAATATCAGGAAGCGAAGAGGTGTTAATGGCTTGAACACCCGATTTTTTCTCTCTTTTAAAACGTGCCATATTAATTATCTCCTATATCTTCAGGTTCAGCTTCAGAAATTGCGATGGGGATGGCTTTCTGTATGGCATCAATCTGATCTTCATTGATAAGTTCGCCATATTTTTTACTAAATTTTTCCATCGCCAACTCATCCCTGAGTTCATCGATAGCAGCAGTAAGTTCATTTTGAACTGCAATGTACATTTTATAAGATGTACCGCGGTCGTTTTTCAGAGAAATAACTCCTTTCGACACCATAACATTCCCTAATGGTGGGATTGATTTCATGGTGCTTTCTGAGAGGTCATCTCTGCGTTGAGGGTTTTTCAAAAACTCTTTGGCTTTGGCCCTCAAGGTAGTAATATCACCCGGCTTTTTTTCAACAAGCAAACGGTCTCTGCTATTCACAAGCACAGTAAAAATGTTTCGCTCATTGATATCCGGTGGTTCCTCATCGCCGGTTAATGGCGGCGGTAGTTTCCGGCTGATCCCTGTATCCACGTCCATTGTTGTGGTTACAAGAAAAAATATCAGCAACAGGAAGGCTATGTCGGCCATCGACCCTGCATTAATTTCTGGTGTTTGTCTTCTCGCCATTGACTTTATTCCTTTTTATTTAAATAAACTGGAAATGCCTGCGTAAAATATCGATAGTATGGCTACTCCTCCAAGTATGTAGGTCATGTAAAGCATGGAACCTATAAATTTGGATGCCCATTCAGTAATTTCAAATTTTTCATATACTTCACCTGTAATATCGCCGGAAGCCAATGTAAAGTGCGCAATTGCATAAAGCAAAGCAAATCCGGCAAGTGCTACAAGAACAGTAAGCCCTTTTTTAGGGTTTGTGATGAAGAAATAAATTGGGAAGAGTACTGTGATGACTACAGTAATAACTAGTAAAATATATGCCCAAAACATAACAGTGTCTGTAAAAGCTTCACCCTGGGTGTAGAATATTACAAACAACACGGCAGAAATTACCAGCAGTACTGCAAGAAAAAGTCTGAGTATAGTTGCTGTTTTATCTTTCATTGGTGCGTGTTTTTGTTATTTGTTAGAAGCTTTGTATTTGGTAAGAATGTCGATGAACGAAATGGAACTATCTTCCATATTATTCACGAGGCTGTCAATTTTTGATACGATGTAGTTGTTGAAAATCTGCAGGATAATAGCTACGATCAAACCGAAAACTGTGGTGAGCAGCGCCACTTTAATACCTGAAGCAACAATGGTAGGTGAGATGTCGCCGGCAGCAGCAATATCGTCAAAGGCCTGAATCATACCGATTACAGTACCCATAAACCCGAGCATCGGCGCCAGGGCAATAAATAAACCAATCCATGATAAACCCGACTCTAAGCGACCCATCAATACACTTCCGTAGCCAACAATTGATTTTTCTACCATGTCGATACCTTCGTTGTACCTGTCGAGACCCTGATAAAAAATTCCGGCGACCGGTCCGCGGGTGTTTTTACAAATTTCCTTGGCTTTGTCAACACCTCCTGATTCCAGAGCAGCTTCAACTTTGTTGAGTAATTTGGCTGTGTTGGTGGTAGAAAGGTTGAGGTAAATAATTCTCTCGATGGAGAGTGCCAAACCGAAAATCAGGGTTAAAAGCACGATACCCATAAATTTCCAGTCACCTTCGATGAATTTTTCTTTTAGAATCTGCTGGAAGTCTTTTGGTTCTGCAACTTCTTCTTTCAGTGTAGCAGCGGGAACGGCGGATTGCTGAGCTACCGAATCATTTTCCATGGCCGTAGTATCGGTTTGAGCCATTTCATCAGGTGTGCCTTCGTTCTGCGCAAAAGCTAAAGAGGTGAAACCTAAGGACAACATTACGATGATTGTCAAAAAAGCAAATAATTTTTTCATGGTTTACTTTGTTGATTAGAACTTAATTTATTTCTATTATGTTAATTGTTAATTAATTTCGAGCTGGCGGAGAGAGAGGGATTCGAACCCTCGGTACGCTTGTGGCGTACACACACTTTCCAGGCGTGCGCCTTCGACCACTCGGCCATCTCTCCTGGTACAATAATTTATGAACTCTCTGATTTTTCGAGCCGCTAAAGTAGAAAAAAATTGTGTACCACAACAAAAAAGCATTTTTTTTTACCCTTTCTAATCTATTGCAATTCAAAACTTAATCATCATTATGACCCATTTAAGCAAATCCATACATTTTATTCCAATGACATTTCCCCTCTGATATCCAGTGTAATGTTGTAAATTATATCGTTGACTTTTGTAAAATTTCCTAACACATGCATTAATTTGCTTATTGCAGCCTCTGTGGTCATATCATGCCCGCTCAAAACTCCAATTTTCTTGAGCGCCAGACCAGTCTGATATTTTTCCATTTCAACAGCACCTCCCTGGCATTGTGTAACGTTAAGAATAATCAACCCATTGTCGATAGCATTTTTTAAGGCAGATATGAACCAGTTTTCGGTGGGTGCGTTCCCTGAGCCGTATGTTTCGAGTACCAGGGCTTTCAGATTTTTAATATTTAAAACTGCCTCAACATAAAACTGAGAGATTCCGGGGATCAATTTTAGAATGGCCACATTGTTATCGAGACCGGGTTTGTATTTTAATTTTTTAAAATTGGGCTTCCTGATGTAATTGTTATGATACTTTATGTAAACTCCTACATCGGCAAGAGCCGGATAATTCGGCGAACGGAACGCTTCAAAGTTTTCAGCATTGTATTTAATGGTGCGATTTCCACGCATCAACTGGTTTTCAAAATAGATGGCTACCTCGGGAACTATGGGTGTATCATCATTGGTGGCAGAAGCAATTTCGATGGCTGTGATAAAATTTTCACGGCCATCTGTTCGGATCATTCCCAGTGGTAACTGAGAGCCTGTGAGTATCACAGGTTTGTTCAGGTTTTCGAGCATAAAGCTAAGTGCCGAAGCTGTGTAGGCCATGGTATCAGAGCCATGCAGAACAACAAAACCGTCATACGATTCATAGCGCTCAAAAATTACCTGAGCAATTTTTTGCCAGTGCGCAGGGCTCATATCTGATGAATCTATCACCGGATCAAAACAATAATTGTCAATTTTTGCATCGATGAGCTTTAATGCAGGCATGTGATCGTAAATATTGTCGAAGTTGAAAGGCTTGAGTGTGCCGCTTTCCTGATCCTTAATCATTCCAATTGTTCCACCGGTGTAAATGACAAGAACAGATTTTTGATTTGATACTTGCATGATTTGAGGGTTATTCGTTATTTGATTTTTCTTAATTGAGCTTGTCCGCCAACCAGCGGATTTTTGGAAATATCTGACAAGTTTTCGGATTGAGAAATTTTAAATCCCCATAGGAAATTTAAAAAGTTTTACTGCATTCCTGGTGGTGATTTCTGCAATCTCATCCACTGATATGTTTTTTATTTCCGCCAACTTTTCGGCCACATATTTTATATAAGAACTTTCATTTCTTTTTCCGCGAAAAGGCTTGGGTGTTAAGAAAGGGGCGTCGGTTTCCAGAACAAGATGATCCGTTGAAATAGCTTTTACCACATTGTCAAGGCCTGAATTTTTATAGGTCAAAACTCCGCCAATGCCTAATTTGAAACCCCAGTCGATGATTCGCTCGGCTTGTTGAAGGTTTCCGGTGAAACAATGGAATACCCCGGTCAGGTTTTCATCGATGGTGTCGTCGATAATTTTGAAAACCTCCTCAAAGGAATCTCTTACATGAAGCACAATGGGCAACCGAAAGGTTTTTGCCATCCTGATTTGTTCACCCAAAGCCATTTGCTGAGCTTCCAAAAAGGTGGTATCCCAATACAAATCAATGCCTGTTTCACCAACAGCATAAAAATTCCCGGTTTCAAGATGTTGCTCAACAATAAGTAATTCCTCACTGAAATTGTCTTTAACATCCGTGGGATGGAGTCCCATCATGGGGAAAATATTTTGAGGAAATGCATCACAAAGTTCCAGCATGGGCTGTATGGTTTTGCTGTAGATGTTGGGCAAAAGCATATATTTTACTCCTGCGGCAATGGCGGTTTTCACAACCTCATGCCGGTCTTCATCAAATTGCTCCAAATACAAGTGGGTATGCGTGTCAGTCATAATCATGCAGCAAAAGTAGATGTTTTTCAGCTAATTTACTGATGTAACAATCTGCAACAATACCTTACGCTTCGGCTATGATTTCCACAAAAACATACCGGCAACAGATAATCGTTTTCAGCCGTCCTATATGGTTCGATTTTCTATTTTTGCAAAAAACAACAATTGAACAAATATTTAATCATAAGGCTCAGTTCCATCGGTGACATCGTGTTGACCACCCCGGTAGTGAGATGCCTGAAACTGCAGGCTGATCCGTGTGAGATTCATTATCTTACCAAAAAGCAATTTTTACCAGTTTTGCAGGCCAATCCCTACATCGATAAAATTTATACCCTCAATGACTCTGTTGATGAGGTGAGCAACACTCTGAAAAATGAGAAATATGACCACATTATTGATTTACACAAGAATTTCAGATCGGTAACATTGCGACGAATACTTGGAGTTAAAAGTTCTTCCTTTCCAAAGCTCAACCTTAAAAAATGGATGCTGGTAAATCTTAAAATTGATTTAATGCCTGAAATCCACATTGTGGATCGTTCTTTTGAAGCGGTTAAAAATCTGGGTGTTAAAAATGATTTAGCCGGCCTTGATTATTTTATCCCTGAAATGGACAAAGTAAAAGTTTCTGATCTACCTCCTGCACACCAAAAGGGATACCTTGCTATGGTTATTGGCGGAAAACATCAAACCAAGCAACTCCCTGCCGAAAAGGTCATTGCTTTATGCAAAATCATCCGCCATCCAATTCTTATTCTTGGAGGCTCTGAAGATTTTGAGATGGCAAATCAAATAGCTGAAAGCGACAGCAAAAAAATTTTTAATACTTGTGGAAAGTTCAGCATCAATCAATCAGCATCACTGGTTGAACAGGCAAAAATGGTTGTTACCAACGACACCGGCCTGATGCATGTAGCGGCGGCTTTTCATAAAAAAATTATTTCTGTTTGGGGAAATACGGTTCCAGAACTGGGCATGTATCCCTACCTTCCGAAAGAACCTGAGAAATTTTCGGTGTATGAGGTTAAAAATTTATCCTGCCGCCCCTGCTCAAAAATTGGCTTTGAAAAATGCCCGAAAAAGCATTTTAAGTGCATGATGGATCAGGATATCCGGGGAATAGGTGATGAAGTAAACTTATTTTTAGAATCGTTGGTTTGATGGCCATTGCCGGCAAATCCCCCGCCAAATGGTTGAATTTGTTGATTGGCGCAAAATTGTCAAAGACCATGTTTGAGGAGACAGGTATTCATTATTTGATCGTGAGTATAAATTGACGATTTTGAACTTTATTTGCTAATACGCTCTTGTATCTCTTTTTTCAACATAATTGATAAATGCCCTGTTAACCACCTTGTTGCCCCCGGGTGTGGGATAATTTCCTGTGAAATACCAGTCGCCGGTATGATTGGGGAGAGCTGTGTGCAAGTCTTCGATGGTTTGATAAATAACTTCCACTTTGGCGTTAATTCCTGGAGGGGTAACAATTTCAGCAATCTTTGATGAAATTTGCTGAGGCGAAAATGGCCTGAAAATATCCTTGACGTAATTTATAACTTCCTCTTTTGGCAAATCCACCTGGGCTTTGGATTTTTTATACACTTCGTTAATTACGCTATCCTGGCCGGTTTCCTTCAGCAACTCGATGGCGGCTTTGAAGGCTACAAAATCTGCAATTTTTGCCATGTCGATGCCATAACAATCAGGATAACGGATTTGAGGTGCTGAAGACGCTATGATGATTTTTTTAGGCCCCAAACGATCGAGAATTCGGATGATGCTTTGCCTGAGTGTGGTTCCGCGGACAATGGAATCGTCGATAACCACCAGGTTATCCACCCCTTCTTTAATTACACCATAGGTGATATCATATACGTGGCCAACCAGATCGTTGCGGCCGCTATCCTTCGAAATGAAGGTGCGGAGTTTCACATCTTTCACTGCAATGTCTTCAACCCGTGGTGAAAATGCAAGGATTTCACTGAGTTTTTCCGGCGTGACATTTACACCAAGCTCAACAATTCTGTCGGATTTGATCTGATTACAAAACACATTTACTTCTTCTATCAATCCCTTAAATGCCACTGCCGCAGTGTTGGGAATATATGAAAAAACAGTATTGTTGATGTCGTAATTGATGGCCTGCAAAACTGCAGGAGCCAAAAACTTACCCAACAATTTTCGCTCCTTGTAAATATCCTGATCGGTACCACGCGAAAAATAAATTCGCTCAAAGGAACAGGCTTTTCTTTCACGGGGTTCATCAAATGGAACCTCTTCAATTTTACCACTTTTTTTGATGATCAAAACGTGGCCTGGTTGCAATTCCTTAACATCTGAAGCTTTGATATTAAATGTGGTTTGCAGGACAGGGCGTTCCGAAGCTGCAACGGCAATTTCGTCATCAGCATAATAAAAGGCCGGGCGGATTCCTGAGGGATCGCGCATTACGAAGGCATCGCCATGGCCCATCATTCCTGCAATGGCATAGCCTCCGTCCCAGCTTTTGGCCGAATTGACCAAAATATTTAGAATGTTCAGTTCGGTGGCAATTTTTTCGGAAATCTCTTTTTTGGATAAGCCCAGATTTTTAAATTTCTGATAAAGTGCTTCATTTTCTTCATCCAAAAAGTGACCAATTTTTTCGAGGATGGTGATGGTGTCGGAGGTTTGAACCGGAAATTGTCCAAGTTCAACCAGTTTATCAAACAACTCATCAACATTGGTCATGTTGAAGTTTCCTGCAAGAACAAGGTTTCGGGTAATCCAGTTGTTTTCGCGAAGCACAGGATGCAAATTTTCAACACTATGCCCGCCAAAAGTACCATAGCGCAGATGCCCCAAAAAAAGCTCGCCGGTAAAATCCATGTTTTTTTTCAGCCAACCGGCATCCCGCAGCAAATCAGGCCTTGTTTTTTCCAGATCCTGAAACGGGGCATACACATACTTAAATGTATCTACAATTGGGGTTGAACTTCCCGAACGATATCGGCTGATATATTTTACACCTGGCTCAATATCCAGCTTAATGTTGGCAATTCCGGCGCCATCCTGTCCGCGGTTGTGTTGTTTCTGCATCATCAGGTGCATTTTGTTGAGACCATAAAAACCAGTGCCATATTTTGAGGCGTAAAATTCCAAAGGCTTTAAAAGTCGGAGTAATGCAATACCACATTCGTGCTTTATCTGTTCGCTCATTTTGTGCCGTTTATCAATCTCTAAGTTGAAAAAAATGAAGTGGCAAAAGTAATAATTATGAATAAGCTTGAAGTGAGTTGTTTTAAAAGGAATAGTTTTGTGTCCTGAATTAAAAAATGTTTTAAAATGAAAAATTTATTCGTCACTTTCGTCATCATTTCAATCAATCTCTTGGGTTTCTCCCAATATCAAACCCCGGGAACAGGTGTAAACTGGGATCTCAACGACTTGGTTGCAAACTCCGGCGGAGTGGTTACAATTGAAACAAACGAACAATATATCATTCACGAGAATCTGACCATCTCAACCCTCGATACATTTTCAATTGTCTTCGGTGAAGAGATTATGGTGGCTGATGATGTACTGATCACGGTAAACGGAATCATGATTTGCGACCCTCTAAGTGGCGGAGTCATATTTTTCAAAGCACAAAACGATCATTACCTGGGGTTCAGATTTGAGAATAGCCATGGTTCTGACTTAAAAGCCACCTATTTTAAAAAGGCAGGCGGGATACAATTGGTAAATTCGGATATGGCTTTCTACTATTGCAATTTTACCGAATTCAATCAGGAAAATACAACCGGAACCGTCAACCTTTTCCAAAGTTCCCCCATCATCGAATATTGCAGTTTTTCGGATAACGATGGCCCGGCTGTGATGTCAGGGGCCACCAGCACTTCTTCCCCACAAATACTGAATTGCGAAATGTTCTATAATGTCGCCTCAAACAGCAACACGCCGCAAATCAACCTGGGCACATCAGGCACGGACAGCATCCGCATCATCAATTGTGAAATTATTGGCAATCCTGAAAATATTATGGCAGGGGGTATTGCTATCACTACCCTTGCCGGCGGCTCCCTTAAAACCAGGGTCGAAGGAAATATTATCCGTGATAACCGATATGGCATCACCTGCTACGGTTCCAATATCGGGTCGGTTATTCGCGGAAATGAAATCGTGGATAACAATACCCAAAACCAACCCATGTTGGGCGGAAGCGGAATCAATTTTTTCGGCACTGAAACCAACCAATCGCTTGTTTCAGGAAATATTATCACCGGAAATCTTTGGGGCATTACCATTCAGGGCACGGCACAACCCAATTTCGGCCAGTTGGAAGGTGAAATTTATAATCCGGGTGCGAATACTTTTATGAACAACGGAAACGAAGGCGAAATTTACGATCTCTACAATAATACTCCCAACACCATTATGGCCCAAAATAATTATTGGGGCACCATTAATCCTGATACGGTTGAGATGCATATTTTCCATCAGCCCGACGATCCGTCTTTGGGTTTGATTGAATTTCTACCACTTTATCTCCCGCCGGTTGGATTGGATAATTTCTCAAGTGCTGAAAACCAGACAGCCTTTTCTGTTTATCCAAATCCTGCTAATGGATATTTTTATTTAATGATTGATGAAGATATGATTTCCGACGCCGAGCCGGTGTATGCCGAATTATTAAATCTCGCGGGTGAAACATTGTGTACTTTCAGTTTGCCAGGCACAACATCTTTGCATAGACTTACGATTCCTGAAGGATTTTCGGGGATGGCATTGGTGAAAGTTAGTATTGGAAAGACTTATGAAATCATTAAGGTTAGAGTAGCACATTGAACTCGGATTGCTCCGATAGGGATGCTCGCTTCGTGAGGCGAGCCAATGGCACAAATCCGAGCAGCGGCGTTTGACCCAAATAGCGTTCCTGTGCCGGCGAAAAATGCCGGCTATTTGTGAATTAGATTGCTTTAGAGTAGGATGAAGATTGTACGGAAAGTACAGGATAAAAATCGAATCCGTTTATTGCTATCAGGGATTTTTAGTAAATTTGTGAAAAATCAGATTATGGAAGAACTAGTTTTAAAATATAATCTTCTCGACAAAAATGCCAAACAGCAACTCAATGACTTTTTGGATTTTTTGTTGATGAAAGCTAAAAATTCTCCGGTTAACCAATTAGAATACACCCAAAAGATTCAAACGGTTTCCCAATGGTCAGAAGATGATGTTGCATACCTGAAAGATATTAGTGATAATTATAACTGGAATGTTGAGGAATGGTAGTTGACACAAATATCATCATAAGGCATTTTAGGTCTGCTGACAAAGCCAAAACAATCCTTACCGAAATTACAAGAAAGTCAGAAATCCAGATCACATCTGTTACATTATATGAACTATTGATTGGTGCAACAAATGAACAGAAGAGGGATGATGTTTTCAAAATTATTACCGGGGTAGCCGTTCTACCCTTCGACACTGATTCTTCGAAGATCGCTGCATCAATTTTTCAAACACTAAAAGCAAAAAACAAAATAATCGAATTTCGGGACATTTTTATTGCAGCAATTTGTATTAATAATGGCCTTCCACTAAAAACCCTGAACAAGAAACATTTCGATAGAATAGGAGGCCTCGTTGTGGAATAGAAATCAATTGATTATTTTCATTTCAAGATGCAGCATGGCGTGCAAAAGAAAAGGAAATTCCGCTTGAACCCGTATCCTGATGAAGGTAGTGAACGACATGAATTTGTCGCCAACATGGGTTCCCAAACTCAAAAAACGTGTTACCTGTATAACCCATCGATGAAAATAAAGCAAGGGTAAGGATATTGACGATTTAAATTACCATGTTCCTTTCCTCCATTACAGTTCCTGAAGGATTTTCGGAGATGGCATTTGTAAAAGTAAATTTTGGGAATACTTCAGAAACTATTTAGGTATCCATCCAGAAGTAAGGGCTTTTTCCAATTACATTAAATACAGCTCAGATAACATACAAAAAGATCAGTTTTGAGTGTTATATCCTGACAAATCTTGATGACTAGTCAGGTTTTATCATTGCTATGGGATACATGTTGTCCGCCAGAGAACAGCTTTTTGTATCATTGCGTACAGTGTCCGATTTATAAAGCCCCCTCCGGTTTTCTCTAAACCAAATAATATCAACCTTTTATACTGCTTGGTATGGTTGTAGTTGAAAAAATGGCCAGAGATGGGTGTTTTTAAAAAGTACGAATGAAATGAAAAACGGGCAGCTATGCGTAATTTATTTATAAAGTTAGCCATCAGGAATCTGACAAGAAGTAAAGTATTCAGTATTATCAACATTTTCGGCCTGGCCATTGGTATTTCGGCAAGTTTGCTGATATTTCAGTACGTTCAGTATGAAATGAGTTATGATAAATTCCACAAAAAAGCCGATGAACTATACCGTGTGCGTCTCGACAGATACAGCCAGGGCGAACTTGCCGAAACTATGGCTACTGCACCCGATGCGCTTGGCCCTGCACTTAAGGAAGTGTTTCCGGAAGTAGAGCATTATGCCATCCTTAGTAATTATCAGCTTGAAGGAATATTGAGCTATGAAGACCAAAAATTCAGATTAGATAAAACCTATTTCTGCTCTGAGGAGTTTTTTCAGATGTTTACTTATCCCCTGATCGCAGGCGACCAGACAAGCGCACTCTCCGAGCCAAACGCAATTGTGTTGTCGCGGTCGCTGGCAGAAAAATTCTTTGGCAACGAAGACCCAATGGGTAAAATCCTGAAACTTAATACCCGGGTTCAGTTAAAGGTAACAGGATGTTTTGAAGACGTACCTGAAAATACCCACCTGAAAATAAAGGCGCTTATTTCGATGGAGACCATGTTCCGGATCTACGGAGAGAACTTCAGAACTACGTGGTGGGCCGATGTAATGCTGACCTACATAAAACTGACTTCGGGAACAAATCCATTAGCATTTGAAAAAAAACTGAATGTTTATATTCAGAATAGATTTGCAAAAGATTTGAAGGAAAAAAATGAAAACATGGTTTTTCATCTGCAACCCATAACTTCCATTCACCTTTATTCCAATTATCCGCAGGAGGCCGAAGTAAACGGAAACGGCAAATCGGTTTCATTCCTGCTTATCATTTCCATTTTAATTTTGCTCATTGCCTGGGTTAATTATATCAACCTTTCCACAGCACGATCGATGGAAAGGGCGCGCGACGTGGGATTGCGAAAAGTATCAGGTGCCACCCGCCCGCAATTGATCAGGCAATTTCTGGTTGAGTCGCTGTTGGTAAATATCATAGCAGTTCTGGTGGGTTTAATCATCGTGGAAATTTCTCATCCATATTTCAGCCGGCTCACAGGCCTGAGCGTTAATCTGCATTTGTGGCACAATCCTGTTTTCTGGATTTTGTTTGGTTTGGTAATTATTGTAGGCTCCATCCTATCAGGATTATATCCTGCCTTTGTACTCTCATCTTTTAAACCCATCACAGTATTAAAATCGCGGTCGATCCGCAGCAACAAGGGTGCATTGCTACGCAAAGGACTCATACTTTTTCAGTTTGTTATTTCCCTGCTGCTCATTGCAGGAACACTTACCATCAATAAACAAATAAAATATATGGAGGGGCGAAATTTGGGAATTGATGTGGAACAAACACTTATAGTAAGAGCTCCCGGAAGTATCGATTCAACATGGAATCTCCGTCAGAAAACTTTCAAAGCCGAAATGCTCAAAAGTCCTTCGATCGAAAAAATGTGTGCTTCCTATTTTGTGCCTGGCGACAAAGTTTGGTACACCAACGGTTACATTCGCAAAAGCAACAACAACGCCAATGCTTCGCGAATACTAAATGTTATTCATGTTGATCCCGATTTTATCCCCTTTTATAATCTGGAGATTATTGCAGGCCGCAACTTCATCGAAGGGAACCAAACCGACGTATTATGCCATATCCTCAACGAAAAAGCTGTTGAACTACTTGGGTTTTCCTCGCCCGAAGAGGCCATCGGGCAGGAGCTGGAAACGCCGAACTGGAATATGACGCACAAAATCGTTGGTGTAATCGCTAATTATCACCAGGAGTCGTTGCGCGAGGATTTTGCCCCGACAATTTACACTAACCTGCCACATCCCCGTTGGGCAAAGCAGTATTCGGTGAAAATTCACAGTCAAAACATCAAAGAAACTATTGCTTTTGCAGAGCAAAAATTTTTGGGGAACTTTCCCGGAAATACTTTTGAATATTTTTTTCTCGACACGCATTTTGATGAACAATACAAAGCCGATCGGGAATTTGGCAAAACCTTTGGCGTGTTTGCGTTTGTGGCCATCGCCATTTCCATCATGGGCTTGTTTGCACTGGCTTTGTATTTCACTGTGCAGCGCAACCGCGAAATAGCCGTAAGAAAAGTTTTGGGAGCCAACCTTTCAGGTTTATTTATGCTGCTTTCGCGTGATTACTTCAGGCTTCTGGCATTATCACTTATTGTGGCTTTCCCTCTGTCGTTTTTAATCATGAACAACTGGCTCGATGGGTTTGCATATCGAATTCAAATTGGATGGTGGTTCTTTGTAATCCCGGTTTTTTTGATGAGCCTGGTAATATTTGCTTCCGTGATTTATCAGATTGCTAAAACCGCAAGCCTTAATCCTGTCGATTCACTGAAATATGAATAGTTGCTCTTTCAAAAAAAACCAGGGGAACCTGATTAGGTATATTTTTCGCCCATAAGGGTGAGAATCAAACTTTTTCCCTCAACCTTTAGCAGATTTTTTTTTCTTCCCTAAAAAAATAATAAAACTCTAAAATACTTAATTGACGGTCTTCCGGGCTTCAATTATTATCGTGATCAATACCAAAAACTGTATCTGGCACCTTCATTGCCAACATGATTTCCGTTCAGTGAATTTTTTTTATTAACACTTAAATCTTGGAAATTATGAAAAAACATTTAACACATTTTCGCAGACTATTTTTAATACTTCCATTTATGATGGCTGTATTTATGCTAAAGGCTGAAATCGTTGGAAATGATACTGTTTCCAATCAAGCTTTGTCCTTTCTTAGGGCCCAGCCCGAAAACATACATTTCAATTATGGTGAAAGTCCGGAACTTCTTGTAAATTCAGGTTTTGGATACGCCAATAATGTATGGACCAACGAACTTTACACTTTCGATCCTGCTGATCTTGCAACAGCTTCGGTTGTTACCGGATTAACCGTGATATCAGGAAGTGGTGATTTTCATCCTGACGACCCCATACATATCTGGATGATGGATGCCAGTGAACAGATTCTCTATAAAATAGACATCAGCAACGGATTGATTGCTGAGAACATTCCTGTTCCCATTCCCTTTGATGATGGATTCTGGACCGTGCTGTCGATAGAAAAATCCACAGGCGATTTTTATGGCGTTGCTACAAATGGCAGCCAATCGAACCTTTACCTGATTGACCCTTTCTCTGGAATTTCAACACTTGCTCTTGAACTGGGGATTCCAGCTGTTATAAGCGGAACTTTTGATGGTGCCGGAATCCTCTATCTTTTTGATATTGCCCTCGATGAAATGTGGGCAGTAGATATTTTTAACAACACTACTCTCCTGCTCGGACCTGCCGGATTTGACGGCAATTATGCCCAGGGAATGGGCTGGGACAGCCAAACAAATAAGGTTTACCTTGCAGCCTATAACAATGTGGATGGCCCCGAGTTGCGTTTGTTGAATACGGCAACCGGTTACACTACATTTTTAGGTGAGCTGCCCGGCGAAACAACAGGGTTTGGGTTTCCCGTGGGAGAACCGGCTCCTGACTTCCTGGCTGCAGGCAATGATCTTTACATTGTTCCAACTGCCGGATTGTTGTTTGGCGAAGATATTCCCCCGATTCCTGAAGGTTTTTTTGATCCGGGATCAGACCCTTTTGTAGGAAGGATAGACTTTAAAGGAAGTAACTCTGATGGAGGTCAATTGCCTGGCCAGGATTTAATAATTAATCGCACAGGCGATGTTACTTTTTCTGCCCCCCTTCCGTCAACCGGCGACGTGCCCATCGAAATAGTTCAGTTAAGCCTGCACAGTTTACAGCCGATAACCGTTTTATCGGGAACCGGACAAACAGAATGGGATGTTGAAGTTCATTTAATCCCATCATGGCCACAAGGGGGCAATGCATCAATTACAAAAGAAAACCCCAATGGGGGCAACTTTGATATGCAGATGCTATTGATGCCCGAGTTGATTTTCACCGATGTGCTAAATCCTGATAATGTACGCATTTTCAGTCCGGCTGAATTTGGTTTTGAAGGCTTGTTCTTCTCATCAGTTGATCCCTTGCCCTGGATGGCACCACCTATCGATCACGAATTTGATCCTTTTTGGGAGGGCGGGAATATCCTGCAAACCCAGGCCGGTTCTGAAATGATACTGGTGCCCTTGCTCCAACGACAGGACAATGCTTTTCTTTCGATGGATGAAGAAGGTGTGCCCGAATCATGGGAGGGAACCGGATTTAGCAATAGCGAATGGTTTTACTATCCCAATTTCAACTGGTGGAATGTTTGGTTTTACGACCATCCCCTTGCTTTGGAAAGAAGAAAATTTTTAGGTGGAATTTTTAGCATTATGCCCCGCGATCCATCGCAGCCCAGCAGCGTAGAAGTGATTGTTGGCTGGTCGACACCGCAATGGCCCACATGGAACGGGTTTCCTGAAAATGCAGCACCACCCTTACCGGGCGATGTATTGGATCCCGCTTTGGAAGAGCAAATGATTGAGAGATCGGAAACCTTATTTCAAATGGAAGGTTTTATTGATGAAACCCAAAATGTAACCATTCCATCTGATTATTTAAACAATCTAACCGGCCTTTACAATTTTAACCCTGAATGGATATTTATTGACGTGAGGGGGTACAATTTTATGATTTACGGGGAACTGGATCATATTTGTTTTAAGCCCTGGCCCACATGCGAAGTGATTTGCCCTGAAGATATGGAGGTTTGCGCCACAGATGAACCATTTGCGTTGTCCGGTGCTACTCCTGCAGGCGGAATTTATAGTGGAAACGGCGTATCGGCTGATGGAACCTTTGATCCCGGCAGTGCATTCTGGGGCAACAACACCATCACTTATACATACGTATGTCCTGATGGTACTTTGGTTTCCTGTAGCTTTAATATTTATGTGATTCCACCACCCGAGATGGTTTGCCCTCCTGATATGATGGTTTGTTATGGAGATCTTGTCACACTTTCAGGAGGAATGCCTGGAGGAGGCACCTACTCAGGATCAGGTGTAACAGGAAATACCTTCAGCAGCATAACCTCCGGCATAGGCTCTTTCCAGATTACTTATGCTGTAACAAACCCCTGTCCGGGAGAATGTACATTTTATATAACCGTAAATCCCAACCCTGAAGTAAATTGTCCATCTGATTTTACTATGTGCTCAACAGACGATCCCATCGATCTGATGACATTGGTAAGCCCGCAGGGCGGAACTTTTACAGGTGGAAATATTTTTGACCCGGCTACATCTGTGGGAGGGCCATGGCAGATCAAGTACACCTATACTGATCCTGTAACTGGATGTAAAGCATCATGTGTATTTTACATTACAGTTTATCCCGCCCCTGAGGTGATATGTCCTGACGATATTGTGATGTGTGAAAGTGATGACCCTGTTGACCTTGCTTCGCTCGGAGCATCTCCGGCAGGTGGCACTTTCCGCGATGCTCTGGGAAATATAGTGACCGCTTTTGATCCGACAGGTGCTGGTCCCGCAAGCTATGTGTTTACCTATTGCTATACAGATCCGCAAACAGGCTGTGAAGGGTGTTGTGAATTTGCCATAACAGTGTACCCGAATCCTGATGTTGAATGTCCTGCGGATTTCACCATGTGTGAAGATGATGCTCCCATCGACATGATGACGCTTGTCAGCCCTCAGGGTGGGTCATTTGGTGGTGGACAAATCTACGATCCCTCCACCGCACCCCATGGTGTACCAATACAGATTAAATATACATACACCGATCCGGTAACGGGATGTAAATCATCTTGTGTATTTTATATCACAGTTTATCCCAGTCCGGATGTTGAGTGTCCTGAAGATATGGTAGCCTGTGAGGATGATTTCCCAATTGCACTAACAGCCTCTCCGGCGGGTGGAACATTCTCAGGTACGGGTATCAGCGGTAATTTCTTTAAACCCGGTGATGCAGGTGTGGGAACCCATACCATCGAATATTGCTATACTGATCCGCAAACAGGCTGTGAAGGATGCTGTGAATTTACTATTACTGTTTATCCATTACCTGTGGTAAATTGTCCGCCGGATATGGAAGTATGTGTGGATGATCCTGCCTTTGTGCTGACAGGGGCAACCCCCGCAGGAGGCCAGTATTCTGATTTCGCAGGCAATCCGATGAATATTTTCAATCCGGCAAATGCAGGTGTCGGACTGTTTATAATCTATTACGATTATACCGACCCACAAACCGGATGTTCCAATTATTGTTATTTCACCATTACAGTGCATCCTTTGCCAGTGGTCACTTGCCCACCAAATATGACTGTATGCCTTAACGATCCTGCTTTTGCACTTGGCGGAGCCGTACCTGCAGGAGGGGATTATTCAGATGCTTTTGGTGTCCCCGTAGTTAATTTCAATCCGGCCGCGTGGGGAGTGGGCGTTCATACCATATATTACGATTACACCGATCCAAATACAGGATGTTCAAATTGGTGCTCATTTACCATTACTGTGCTTCCATTACCCAATGTTACCTGCCCGCAGGATATGGTGATGTGCATTGATGACGGCATTATTGCCCTGGCTGGTGGAATGCCTGCCGGAGGAACCTATGCCGGTCCCGGCGTGGCCGGAGGAAACTTCAATCCTGTAGCAGCAGGCACGGGGGTGCACAACATCACATATACCTACACCGATCCAATTACAGGATGTTCCAATTCATGCACATTTAAAATCACTGTAAACCCATTGCCGGT
>JAIOZV010000063.1 GCA_021740425.1 Bacteroidales bacterium
AATATCTGCCTGACCATAGCTCAGGTAAGGCATTACCGGAAAAATAGGTTTTCCGTTCTTCTTTATGCCACTGGTAATGGCACGGTACAGCTCACCATCAGACCAGTTTTTCAGGTTATAAGGGGTAATATTTGGTGCATAATAATCACCTGGAAATCCCATTTCGCGAGTAAACTCATCCCCGCCCGAACCCATTGTTCCTGGTGTAGGGGGTCCCGAAAAATATGTCCAGTCGCGCACTGAATGGCAATCCATACAAACCATCACATGATTAGCAAGATATTCGCCACGGGAAATGCGGTCGGGCGTAGCTTCAACTGAAATTTCAGTCACCGGAATATTTGGCAGAAAATATTTTACATAGGATAGCAGGCCGGCAAATATCAAAACGATTGCTCCAAGAGCGAATAGTAAAACTTTTAAAATTTTCATACGAATATTGTTTTTGAAAATGTATTTTAAAAGCTAAAATATGAATTATGGCAGGCGGAATTTTTTTTCAGGGATTATTAACAAAAGTTTAACAAATTTTGCCCTGAGGGAGATAAAACCCCGGTCGTTGGTTTTTCGCAGGCCGGGATGGTATGCATTACCTTAATGCTTTGGTTTCAAAAAAGAGTGGCCAAAAAAAAATCGCAACCATCCTAAGTTTGATGAATATGTTATTTTTGTGCCCTTATTTTTAAGATTTAAACTGAAATTTATGAAGTACCAAAATATAGTAATCACAGGATCAGGAAGTTATATCCCTACCAAAATTCTAAAAAACGAAGACTTTGCATCCAACACCTTTTACGACCTGGAAGGCAAGGCTTTTGAGCAATCACACGATGAAATTTCAGAAAAGTTTCATGCAATTACAGGTATCAAAGAACGCAGATACGTAACCGATGATCTGCTTTGTTCTGATATTGGTGCCTTTGCTGCAGAAGAGGCCATTGTTGATTCGGGGATTGATCGTGAAACCATCGATCACATCATTGTTGCACATAATTTTGGCGATATCAAAGCCGGCACCATTCAAACAGATATGTTGCCAAGTATTGCTTCAAAAATTAAAAATAAACTGGGGATTACCAATCCAAAATGCATCGGATATGATATTGTTTTCGGTTGTCCGGGATGGATTCAGGGTGTTTTGCAAGCCCGTTCGTTTATGCTTACAGGGATGGCAAAACGTTGCCTGGTTATTGGCGCAGAAACGCTGTCGCGCACAGTTGACCGTAACGATCGCGATTCGATGATTTATTCTGATGGCGCAGGTGCAACCCTGTTGGATATTGTGGAATCGGACGAAGAATTAGGTATCCTGTCGTACAGTATGGGAACCTTCACCACCAAAGAGGCCTACTACCTTTACCGCGGTCAGGGCAACGTGGACGGGTCGAGTACTGAAGTAAGCTATCTAAAAATGCACGGACGGAAGATTTATGAATTTTCGCTGACTCATGTACCGGAAGCCATGAAGGAATGTTTGGATAAATCGGGCCATTCCATCGAAGATGTAAAAAAAATCTTCATTCATCAGGCCAACGAAAAGATGGATTTTGAAATCGTAAAACGGTTCTACCGACTTTATAAAATAAGGCAGGCTCCCGATGGAGTTATGCCAATGAGCATCAGCAAGCTGGGCAACAGTTCAGTGGCAACCATTCCAACCCTCTACGACCGCATAAAAAAAGGAACATGTGATGAAAAGCATGTTCTCAATAAAGGAGACCTGATTTTGTTTGCATCGGTTGGCGCAGGCATGAATATTAACGCAGTTGCATACAGATATCAGGGATAATTCCTGGTGTTATTTGTCCGCCGGCTGGCGAATGTCATTTAGCCCGTGTCATTGTTGGTCATCTTTAGTCATTTGTGGTCATTGATAAGCATTTGAGGTAATTCATTTTTTTACTTTTGTCTGATCACACTTTCCAGCATAAGAATTGCAAGGTGCTGAAATACCCATCATATTTCTCTGATACTGCATTACTCCCCCTCATTCTCTGTATCTTTTTTAGCATGGAAAATCCTGCGTACATTTGCAAGTCGATGCATCACTGTGTGTCTCCGATACTCCAACTATCCACCACTCAAACTTCCATCTTTTCATTTCTCCTTTTCGGAGATTCGATTACTTTTGCGCGCAAATTTTAAAATTCAAAAATCATGGGAAGAGCATTTGAATACCGCAAGGCCAAAAAAATGAAGCGTTGGGGTAATATGGCCAAGACTTTCACAAAAATTGGCAAAGACATCACTATTTCGGTAAAAGAGAGCGGTGCTGATCCCTCCATGAACCCTCGCCTGAGGCTGTTGTTGCAAAATGCCAAGAGTGCCAATATGCCCAAAGAAACCGTGGAAAGAGCCATTAAAAAAGCCAGCAACCCCGACACCGCTGATTACCGCGAGGTGGTTTACGAGGGCTATGGCCCCCATGGTATTGCCGTAGTTGTTGAAACCACAACCGACAATCCCACACGTACAGTGGCAAATGTCCGCAGCTATTTTACCCGCAACGGTGGATCGCTTGGCACATCAGGCAGCTTAAGCTTCATGTTTGAACATAAATGCGTTTTTAAAGTTAAAACCAAAAAAGGCCTTGACCTTGAAGAATTGGAACTCGAATTGATCGACTTTGGAATATCCGAGCTATTTGCCGAGGACGATACCATTGTGATCTATGGCGATTTTGAATCTTTTGGGGCTCTGCAAAAGTATTTCGAGGAAAATGAATTTGAGATCATCTCAGCAGAATTCGACCGTATTCCTGCCCAAACAAAAGCGCTGAACGAAGAACAAACAGCCGAATTTGAAAAAATGCTTGCAAAATTCGAAGACGACGAGGATGTAAGCAATGTTTTTCACAACCTGAAAGAATAATTTCGGTTATCCATAACAATTCTATATTGTTGATCAATCAGAAAAATCTCATCTAAAATTTTGTTTGAAGCGCTGGCTTTGTATATTTTTACTTTTTTATAAATATCTAATATCAAACGCTCAAACTATGAAAAGAACTCTATTTTTATTTATTCTGACCTTGCTGTTAAAGGTGGTTAGCCATGGCCAAACACCTTTCTACTCCGAAGATTTTAATTCGGCCGAAGGCTGGCAACTCGATGCCAACTGGCAGGTGCAAAACGGACAGCTTCAGTTTTATTGGACTCCAACAATTTCCAATTTTGATTTATCAGCCATTTCTTCGGAAATTCAATTACCATCTACCGTTCAGGAAATAATCGTCAGCCAGTATCTCAATGTTTTTGGCACAAGTACTCCCCCTGAACTGGCAGAAATATATATTGTTGCTTCAGGCAATGAAACACTGCTCTGGTCGCATTCTCTGGATAATGGCAATTGGGGTTTTCCGGGCGGACAGGAAATATCACTTAATATTGGTTTTTTTGGCGGCGAAACAGTCAGGTTTCGTTTTAGAACCCACGGGCTTACAACCTATAACTGGAACGATTGGAATATCTACAATTTCACACTTACCTCCATGCTGAGCAACGATTTGGCAGTTGTGGGATTCGACGGATCAACACTTATTGATCCGGAATATCCGGGTACATGGGATGTCGAAATAAAAAACCTTGGCTCCCTTCCCCAAAGTAACTTTACCTTAAAATTGTTGAACATGAAAAATGGGGTGGTACTGGATGAGATTCAGGTTGTGGATGAAATACAGTCGCAGCAATCAGCATATTTTAGTTTTGACTGGATGCCTGAATTTATCCAACACACTGTAATCTGCGGGCTCATCGAATCGGAGGAAGATGAGTATTCGGGAAATAACAGGTCTGAAAGCTTTTTTGTCCGGGTTATCCCTGATATTGATTTTTCCATTTTGGTTTGGGATAACGATAACGACATACAAACCATTACAGACCCGGAATTGGGGGATGCCATCACACCTGCTACCGGAATTACCCGGGCTTTGGAGGCGGGAGGTTTTGATTTTGAATATGTAAACTATCTGCCGGGAAATTATTCCGATTTCGATGTAATTATTGCTACCCTGGGCTGCTACTGTTTGAGCTGAGGCGCAACACCTCCCGGGTTTGTAAATGCAACAGACCAGGAAAAACTAATCAATTACCTCAATTCAGGTGGTAATTTGTACATCGAAAGCAGCAATATTGGCAGCGATTATATAGGAACCGAATTTATTGATTACCTCGGATTTACTTACCTCGAAGGCGGAGGTGAATCCGAAGTAAATCTCATCGTTGGTGTGAATAACACAATTACTCACGGGCTCCGAATGAACTACTTCGGAGGCACAAGTCCACATTATAGTGTTGACAGAATAAGTTCATTTGGAGGGACAATATTCACCTGCAATGATAATATCGGGAGGATGGTAATGAATCAAACAGAAAATTATTCTGTAGTTTCTTCTTCGGTGGTGTTGGGTGCTTTGGCCAACGGCGACAGCCTGAACCTGAAACCCTTTCTTATTACCGAAATTGTTTATAAGTTTCTCGAATACAATCCTGCCGTTTCGATGGAAGAACCCGAAACCGGAATTTCTAAAGTTTCAAATTTTCCCAATCCCGCCTACAGCTCAACAACTATTAAATATCAATTACAAAAACCGGGTAAGGTAAGTGCGATTATTTTTGATGCAAATGGCAAAAAAATAAAATCACTGTTTGATGGATGGCAACCATCAGGGAACTTTGCCCTGAACTGGAATCTTACAACAGAAAACGGGCAGCCGGTAAAACCTGGAGTGTGTTTTTATCAGCTTAAAACGGATGCGGCAGTTTATACAGGAAAAATCACAGTGCTTTGATAATTATTGAAAGCAAAAAAAGGGAATTGCATTTTAGTGATTCCCTTTTCTTTTATAAAACATCTCTCTATATGATTTGGTAATTGATCCTGAGCCTGCCGGTTTGTTGTTTAGGGCGTGCTTAATTATTACATTTCCTTTAATAAGGATCAACAAATTATCCCTTAATCCCATCTGTTTTATCAAGAAAAAAATTAGTTTAAAATCAGTAAGGAATGACGTTTTTCTTCGACTGTTAGTTCAACTTAACAAAATAATAATGCTTTTAAATTCCGGTAAGATAAATGGATTATTTGTTGAATGTAAAAATCATAAAGGATTATTTTTCGGTAAATTCATTTAAAACTTAGTTGAAATAATTACTCAAAAGACAGATAGACATACTTGAGGAAAAAGCTGCAACAAATCCATATTAAATGAAATTCGTATTGGTTTTAATTTCAAACTGTTCAAATAAGAAGTTAACCGAACAACTCAATAAAAAAATTACCCGAGATCAGTATATTTGGTGGCCAGGTTTTTCGATTTATCCACCGGATATTTCACTGCATTTTTCTTCATTTTATCGAGCACAATCTCTTTTACATCCAAACCATATTTTTCGGCTAACATAAAGGCATAAGCAAAAACATCAGCCAGCTCTTCCTTTACTTTTTCCAGTTTCACGGTTTCGAGTTGCTCATAATTCTTCCAAAGGTATAGTTCGTTGAGCTCTCCGGCTTCGATGGATAATGCAATAGCCAGGTCTTTGGGGTTGTGAAATTGTTCCCAGTTGCGGGCATCTGTAAATTCTCTGAGTGTTTTGGTGATGCTTTCGATGTCGCTCATATCTGTTAAAATTTTTTGCAAAGTTGTGGATTTCTTCCGACTTTACATCTCCACATAAAAATAATGTGTACAACAAATTGCATTCATCAGAAATATTACCATCGAATTACTCAGATTTATCAAATTATTTTCCTGCCAAAGGCGGACACAATCCGTGCAATTCGACGTAATCACCTCATGGCAACCCTTATTTACATGTTATGTATTCCATAGGTTAAAAGTTTACATTTATTTTCTATTCTTATTTTTTATCACTACTGACCGACAAAAACTATGAGATTTCTCGCTACGCTTGCGCCATAGGCATCCCTTCGGGAAAATGACAAGGATTTCAAAGGTTTTGGTGGTGGAGGGGGTATGTGGCGGCTCCGCCGCCGCATACCCCCTCCAAAAACAGCTAACTATCTGTCATTCCGAACGAAGTGAGGAATCCTCTACACATTTTTCTACCCTTTTCAAATTTAGTCGGTCAATAGTGATTTTTTATGCTTTTCTTTATTGTCCTGTTACATAAAAAAAAATATGAAAAACAACTTCGTCCTTTTTATAGCAATATTCACCTTCAACGTCCTCACGGCGCAAATTATTCATATCCCGCAGGATTACTCTACAATACAATATGGGATTGATGCCGCATTTGACGGCGATACAGTACTGGTTGCACCGGGCATTTACTATGAAAATATTTCGTTTGACGGCAAAAACATCACCGTGGCATCGCATTTTCTTACCACGCTTGATACTGCCCTGATCAGTCAAACCATCATAGCAGATGAAAATTATTCGCATCTCCTTGCAATAGTCAATTTTACCCACTATGAAAGCTCCCAGGCTAAGCTTTGCGGTTTCACTTTACAGGATAACTATTACGGGCCCGGAATCACCTGCATTCAGGCCAGCCCCACACTTACCTACCTGAAAATAGAAAATAATCATGCTCCATCTATGGGCGGAGGGATTTTGTGCTACAATTCATCCAGTCCGTATATTGCGCATGTGGAGCTAAACCGCAACACTTCCACACACCATGGAGGTGGTATCGGCTGCAAATTGTATTCGAGTCCTGTGCTATACGAGGTTACCATTTCGAGATGCACGTCCTGGGTTGAAGGTGGCGGCGGGATGAGTTGTGAGGAATATTGCAACCCGGTACTCGAAAATGTGATCTTTTCACAAGACACCTCCGCCAGTCCGGGTAGTGCATTGTTCTGCAAGAAATCCAGCCCGGTGCTCCGAAATGTGTTGATGGTTAACAACCACGCCTATTATAATGACAATGGAGGCGTATTGAGTTTTTATAACGAATGTAGCCCTTTACTCACCAACGTTACCATTGCAAACAATACCGGAAATGAAACTGGTGCCATCGTTGTTGGTGAAAGTACCCATGTAAGCATTACGAATAGTATTCTTGCCGATAACGGACCTGTTGAGATTTTTGTTCTGGGTTGGGCCGATTCAACAGAACTTAGCATCTCCTACTCCAACATCGCCGGCGGCGAAGGCGGAATCGTATCCAACGACAGCACCACCATCAATTGGTTGGAAGGGAATTTGGATGAGGATCCCTTATTTTCATCTACAAGCTTGCACCCCTTTGCTTTAAGCCCGGAATCTCCGTGCGTGGATACCGGCACCCCTGATACCATGGGGCTAAACCTGCCCATAGTTGATTTGCTGGGCAATTACCGCCTCTGGGACGGGAATGGAGATGGCCTGGTGGTTGTAGATATGGGTGCTTACGAATTTGATGCATCACCTGTAAATATCCCAAAACTCCCAGCCTCCTTAATTGAAAATATGCAGCTGTGCGTGTATCCAAATCCTGCTAAAGAGAATTTTACTTTGGAATTTTTCCTTGGACAAAAACAAGCTGTTGCCATCAGCATTTATTCAATCGATGGCATGCTGGTTAACAATATCCCTACCCGGCTTTGCGAACAGGGGAAGAATCTTTTTCATTTTGATAATCCGGAGTTAAGGACGGGCATTTACATCGTTCGACTACTTGCCAGCGATAGTTGTTTGTCACAACAAAAATTAGCGATTCAATAGCATCAGTGCTTAATCGGTTTAAATTCTGCTACATCCTTTATCCAATTTTTAACTCACGTTTTAAATGTTGAGGTATATCCATTCTGGCTTTTGGGTTTACTGTGTAAAATCCGATCTTTGCAGTAAATTTCGAAAAGCATGTCATCCAAAATAAAAATACAGAACGCATCTGAGAATAACCTGAAAAATATTTCGCTTGAAATTCCAAAAAATAAATTGGTTGCAGTTACAGGAGTTTCCGGCTCTGGCAAGTCATCGCTGGTGCATGATGTAATTTATCGCGAAGCCGAAAATCGCTATCTCGGAACTTTTTCGTCCTATGCCCGCCAGTTTTTGGGTAAGATGAAAAAACCGGATGTGGAAAAAATTGAAGGCCTTTCGCCGGCCATTGCTGTCAATCAAAAAACCGTGATCCGCAATCCACGCTCTACCGTGGGCACCATTACCGGGATTTACGATTACCTGCGTCTGCTTTTTGCAAGGCTGGGAAAACCTGAAAACGGGACACCGGATTTTAAAATCGACAGGAATCTGTTTTCCTTTAATTCGCCTGCCGGAGCCTGCCCGCAATGCAATGGCCTGGGTGTGGAGGACAGGATCGACCCCGAATTGATTGTTGCCGACGGAAACAAATCATTGCGCGAAGGTGCTTTTGTGATCACGGCACCCAACGGCTACATTATTTATTCGCAGGTAACCATGGATGTGCTGGATGAGGTTTGTCGCGCCGAAGGCTTTAGCGTGGATACTCCCTGGAAAGACCTAACCCCTGAAAATAAAAATGTGGTTTTCTTTGGCAGCAATAAAATAGAGATACCTTTCGGGAAACACACCCTCGAATCGCGCATGAAGTGGAGTGGCATTACCGCCAAACCCCGCGATACCGGTTTTTACAAAGGTGTAATTCCGGTGATGGCCGAAATTCTAAAACGCGACCGAAACAAAAATATACTGCGCTTTGTCCGCTCCGAGAACTGTTCGGCCTGCTCCGGAAATCGTCTCAATGGGAATGCACTTTCAGTAAAGTGGGGCGGGGCAAATATTGCCGAACTGTCTTTGCTTTCGGTGAGTGAACTTGGGGATTTCTTTAAAGAGTGCAAGCTTAGACCTCAGGAAAAAGATGTTGCCGAACCTCTTATCCATGAAGTTTTAACGAGAGTTGCTCTTCTCGAAAAGCTTGGAACCGGATATCTGCAAATCAATCGTGAATCCACAACACTTTCAGGTGGTGAAAGTCAACGCCTGAGGATTGCCACACAGGTAACCGCCAACCTCAAAGGAGTACTCTACATTTTCGATGAGCCTTCCATCGGGCTGCATCCCACCGAAAACCAAAAAATGATTGATGTACTTAAATCCTTGCGGGTTAATGGAAATACTGTAATTGTGGTGGAACACGATGACGAATTTATCAAACAGGCCGACCATATTGTTGACGTTGGACCCGGAGCCGGGAAAAATGGTGGTGAAGTGTTGATAAATACTCCCAAAAACGAACTTACGGATTTAAAAGTGGAAAACAGCAAAACGCTGGATTTCCTGATGGGGAAAGAAAGGTTTTTGTTATCAAAACCAAAAATAAATACCAATGGGTGGATAAGTGTGATGGGCGCTGCCGAACATAATCTGAAAAACATTGATGTAAATTTTTTGGTTGGTGCCTTGAATGTGGTGACAGGCGCGTCAGGAGCCGGAAAATCCACACTCACCGAAACTGTCCTTGCCCGGTTTTTGAAAATGAAGCTGCACCAAACCAACGAACTTCCCGGCAAATGTGTTGGTATTTCCGGTTGGGAAAAAATTAAAAAGGTTGTGGTGATCGATCAGTCACCCATCGGACGCACCCCCCGTAGCAATCCCGCCACCTACACCAATTTATCCGACCACCTCCGTGATCTTTTTGCTGCACTTCCCACTTCAAAGGAAAAGGGCTGGAAAAAGGGAAGGTTTTCGTTTAATGTCATTGGAGGTCGCTGCGAAAGCTGCCAGGGAGCCGGATTTCAGCAGGTAGGCATGCACTTTTTGGGCGATGTGGAAATAGTGTGTGACGAATGCAATGGCAAGCGCTTTAACGAGGAAACCTTAGAGATTAAATTTCAACAAAAGAACATTTCCGAAATCCTGGATTTAAGTATTTCGGAAGCCGTGGTTTTTTTCAACGATCAAAGCAAAATACTCCGCATTGTTAAAACCCTTCATGATCTCGGACTTGGCTATTTAAAACTGGGACAGCGCTCTACAACCCTGAGCGGCGGAGAGGCTCAACGCGTAAAACTGGCCGCCGAACTTTCGAAACCGGCATCAGCCCACACGCTTTACATTTTGGATGAGCCCACCGTGGGCCTTCACAATGCCGATGTTAAGGTTCTGCTTCATTCGCTGAAAGGCCTGGTGGAAAATGGCAATACCGTGATTGTGATTGAGCATCATCAGGGTTTGATAGCTGCTGCTGATCACGTGCTTGACCTTGGCCCGGGAAGTGGCCCGGAAGGAGGAAATCTTGTTTTTGAGGGAACGCCATCTGCATTGCTTCATTTCGATAAATCCCTTACGGGAAATGCACTAAAGGCCTATTTCGAAAATGATAATTTTAAGGTAAGTAACAAAAATGGAGATTCCATTCCCCAATTTGAAAATATCATTTTTAAAGGAATTTCAACCCACAACCTCAAAAATATTGATGTGGTAATCCCCAAAAATAAATTAACGGTAATAACGGGAGTTTCGGGAAGTGGGAAGTCATCGCTTGCCTTCGATACGCTCTATGCCGAAGGCCGCAACCGCTTTTTGGAAAGTTTTTCTCCCTATGTGCGCACGCAAATTGGTATGCAGGCCAAAGCTGATTTTGAAGAAGTGTATGGCATTACGCCTGTTATTGCGATCAACAGGCAGGGCACGAAGGGCGGATCCCGTTCCACCGTTGGTACGATGACAGGGATTTATGATTTATACCGCCTTTTATTTTCACGGATTGGAATTTCGGAATCGGGCAAAAAAAATCCGCTCTCGTCTTTATTTTCTTTCAACCATCAGCATGGTGCCTGCAAGGCCTGCGATGGCCTGGGCACAAAAACTTTGTGCGACCCAAACCTATTAATTTCCAATCCCGAAAAATCTTTGGCTGATGGAGCCATGAATGGCCACAAATGGGGGAAGTTTTATGGAGATCCTTTCGGCCAGTATATCCATACTCTTAATGCTGCCGGTGAAAGACTTGGTTTTGATTTTGAGAAATCCTGGATGGAGTTATCTGAAGAAGAAAAACGCATTGCCCTGCATGGAACGGGTGAAGAAGTTTATGAGATTACCTGGAAATACAAGCGCGGAAAACGCGAAGGTGAGCATCAGTTTAAAGGAACCTGGCCGGGTTTTGCAAATCTGATAAACGAAGAATACAACCGTAAACATGCCGACCATCGTGGCGAAACCATGATGATGATCATGAAAAATGAAAGGTGTATCGCCTGCGATGGCAGCAGGCTCAACCATGAAGCGAATCAATATACCATCCTCGGGAAAAATATTTCGGAATTGTCAGGCTTGAGTGTGGAAAACAGCCTTGCTTTTTTTAAGGATTTCGCCAATAAGATTGATGATGGTTCTCTATTAAAAATTTCAGATCAATTAAGAGAAGAGATTTTGCGGAGTTTAAGCTTTATGAAAAATCTGGGACTTGGATATCTTTCGATGAACAGGGTTTCACACTCGCTGTCAGGTGGTGAAGCGCAACGTGTAAGACTGGCTTCACAGCTTGGAAACGGCCTCACCGATGTAACTTTTGTGTTGGATGAGCCCACCGTTGGACTGCATCCTGCCGATACAGCAAATTTGATGGGCATCATCCGGCAACTGCGCGATGGCAGAAATACTGTTGTAATTGTTGAGCACGACCGTGAGGTGATGCTGGCTGCGGATAATATGATAGAGCTTGGCCCGGCAGCGGGAGAACATGGCGGTGAAATTATTGCAACAGGCAGCATGGCTGAAATCATTGAAAATCCAAAAAGCATAACAGGAAAATATTTGATGAAATCATTTTCAAAAATACCGGTTTCAGAGAATCTTCAATTCAATGCATCTTCCGGAAAATCCATTGTCATAAACTCAGCATCTGCCAACAACCTTAAAAATATGGATATTGAAATCCCAATTGGGAAATTGGTCACCATTTCGGGGGTTTCGGGAAGCGGCAAGTCAAGTCTGGTTTTTGATGTTATTGCAGCATCTGCCTTATCCGGCAAGGCATGTGGTTGCGACACTGTTAAAGGTTTGGAGCACTTTATAAAAGTTGTGAAAGTTACCCAGGAGCCTTTCTCAACAAGTCAGGTCAGCAACGCCATGACTTTCACCGGTATCTTCGACCAGATAAGAGAAGCTTTTGCGAAAACCCCCCAGGCACAAAAGCTAAAATTGAAAAAACCTCACTTTTCGTTCAATACCGTGGGCGGGCGTTGTGAAAAATGCCAGGGTCAGGGAAAAATCAGGATCAGCCTCGATTTTATTTCGGATGTGTGGATCCTTTGCGACGCATGTGAGGGAAAAAGATATAATCCTCAGGTTTTGTCGTGTGAGTTGGTTGGTAAAAGTATTTTTGATGTTTTGGAAATGACCATTACCCGGGCCATTAATTTCTTTGAGCCGGAACCTGAAATCAATGAGCAATTGCGCGTGCTGGAAGAAGTAGGGCTGGCTTATGTGTGCCTGGGCCAATCTACAAACACCCTTTCGGGGGGCGAGTTACAGCGGCTCAAATTGGCCAGGGAACTGATGCATCCTGTCAAAGGCCAGAACCTGTATCTTTTTGATGAGCCCACCACAGGCCTTCATTTTCAGGATGTGGAAGTGCTGATGAAACTATTCAGGAAATTGGTTGATCAGGGGCACACTTTAATAGTTATCGAACACAACAGCGATGTAATTTTAAATTCCGATTGGGTCATCGACCTGGGGCCGGGTGGCGGCAAAAATGGTGGTGAGGTCATTTTTTCCGGCAGGCCGGAAGCACTTATTAAAGTAGAAAACTCATTAACAGGAAAGAGTTTGGTCCCCCGGATTTAATTTTTCATCTGTCGGGACACGAGGACAAAAAAGGTTGTTAAGGCAGCAAAGAATCCTGCAATGACGGGACTTTCCCAAAGCCTTGAGACTCATCAAATACGGCTAAGCCAATTACAATTTACATCTCTATCTTTGCATTTTCAATTTATTAAATATGACAATTCAAGTTATCAGTGTAAATATTTCGAGCGGGAAAGGAACCATCAAAACTCCCCTTCCTGAAATTATTTTGAATGAAAAAGGTGTGCAAGGCGATGCCCATGCCGGCGACTGGCACCGGCAGGTAAGTTTGCTTGCCAAAGAAAGTATCGAAAAATGGGGTGCTCAGGCAGGCCGAAAAGTTAGCTGGGGTGAGTTTGCCGAAAACATCACCACCGAAGGCATTACCCTTTACGAAACCAATCCGGGCGACAGGTTCATCATTGGAAATGCTGAACTTGAAGTTACGCAAATCGGAAAAAAATGCCACGGCAAAGGCTGTGCAATTTTCAAAGAGACAGGCAACTGTGTGATGCCGAAAGAAGGGATTTTTGCTAAGGTGATCAGTCCGGGGAAAGTGAAAGCGGGGGATGAAATATTTTATCGGCCAATAAGCCATATTGAAAAAAACCCTGACGGATATGATTATTGAAGTATTAGGCAAAAAGAAATGCCTGTAAGGATTGAAAAAAATATCTTAAAATCAAAAGGATTCATTGGATCGGTGAACTTTTTGGCTGAAGATGAAGTATTTTATTGAAAAGTTGATGTTGCTGACGATCTCATTAACTTTGAAGGAGAAGGTGGTCAGGATTAAAAAATGCTTTCCATGAAATGATTGACAAACATAGCAAAGGAGTTTTTTTAACTCCTTTCTTTCAAATGTATCAATACTGTAAAAATAATAGATGCGTAAATATGACACAAAAAATAAAAATAATTGCAACCAACGCTGCTGGTGAACGTGGCTCTAAATTCCCGGTTAAGGAACTTCTTCTGGATCAGGATGGCATTGTGGGAGATGTTCATGCCGGAACAATCCGGCCGGTGAGCATGTTTGATGAAGCACAGGCCGAGCGGTTTTCAAAGATTACGGGAGCCGTCAAACCTGATCATGGAGAGTTTGCTGAAAATATTCTTTTTAAAACATCAGAAATTCTGGATATTAAAACTTTCGATCGTTTTGTGAAAGGCGATGTTATTTTGGAGGTCACTCAAAAAGGCAAGCCTTTTCATGATGAATTCCGCGAACCCGGAAATTATGTGATGCCCCGGGAAGGTATTTTTTGCAGGGTTTTGAATGGCGGAATTTTGAAAGCCGGCAACGAAATGGAATATCTTCCCAAAATTTTCAGAGCAAAAATTATTACGCTAAGCGATCGGGCCAGCCGTGGTGTTTACGAGGATAAAAGCGGGCCTGCTCTTACCCAAATTCTGGAAAAGCATTTCCAAAAAATCAACTGGCGGCTGGAAACAGAAAACATCATTCTCCCCGACAGCGAAGAAAAACTTCGTGAAATTCTGGAATCAGCCCTCAAAAGCTCAGATATCATCATCACAACCGGTGGCACAGGCATTGGCCCCCGCGACATTACACCCGAAGTGATGAAACCCTTCATCCATAAAGAAATTCCCGGCATCATCGAAATGATCCGCTGGAAATATGGAGTAGAAAAACCTGGCGCATTGATCAGCCGGGCACTCGCCGGAGTAAACGGAAAAACCCTGCTTTTTGCCCTTCCCGGCTCAGTACGCGCAGTTGGCGAATACATGACCGAAATCAACAAACACCTGGAGCATCTGATTTACATGATCGAGGGTGTGGAACGACATTGATTTTATAAAACTTGGTTATCCATTTTACCCCTTTTTGCCCGGACTATTGATCAGGGTAAAACAATTTTTGAAAAACTCAAGGCCGACTTTTAAAACTCCATTATTTTTACCAGCGCTAATTGAATTTCAAATGCCTGAACTAAAAATGAAATAATTGATGAATATTATTAAAGTTGTTACTGCCAAAAAGAGTAGCCTCATTGAAGAGATGGATAAAACTGAACTGGCGTACGGAGAAATCATTTTTCACAATGGAAATTGTCAGATTCTTTCGCAGTCGCCAAATAAATATGAACTGATTGTAAGCGATGACAATTCAGGTGAAATAGCTGAATACATGCTGAATATTACAGAAGATGGATTGATTTTTCCTTTTGCTGAAAACAGTCCCGGCGAATGGGATCGGATGTCGTATGCATGCCTGCTTCAAATCGAAAATGAGTTGCAATTACCAAAGCCCGGCGAACACATCGAACACAAAAAATATACACGCGAAGGAATGATTAGGCGCGTGTTGAAAGAACGCAGACAAAAAGCTGAAACCGCGAAGTATCGCATCAAATGGGCTCCAAATATCTATGGCGATCATATCCTGACCAATGATGCCGGCGTGAAATATAAAGTGTTCCTGCGCAATTTTGAAAATGAAACGGGCTACAGCGACAGCATGGATGCAAGGATCAATAAATTGGGCACCACCAAGCACATAATGTTTGCCTTTAAGGCTTTAAAAGAAAATGACCGGCTGTATAAACGCCTGAATAAAACCTATCCTTTTATCGAAATTTTTTGTGACCCGCTGAATGATTACAAAATCACATGGCACTATCCGCACAAAATTCCTGTGGATGAACAATTGCTGATTTCCAGATATTTCAAAAATGGGCAGCACATCGAAAATGAAAGTGTGAGGGATTTTTTAGGTTTTATCGAGGCCACTCAAAATAACGAATTGGTTCGCATCCGACCTGAAGTGCGCGAAAAACTCGCTGCCGCTTTCGAGGAGGATATGCTGCTACAACTCAAAGCAGTTCACACCCCTGATTACAGCGATGTTAAGATCAAGCTCTTCGATTATCAAAAAGAAGGGATCGAGTTTGTGCTTTTTAAAAAAGCCGCCATTATTGCTGATGAAATGGGACTGGGAAAGACCATTCAGGCCATAGCTGCCGCCATCCTGAAAAAGAAGATTTTTGACTTTAAAAAGACCCTCGTGGTTTGTCCGGCATCGCTTAAAGAACAGTGGAAAAATGAAATAGAGAAGTTTTCGACAGAAAAAGCAATAGTGATCCAGGGCACTCCTGAAGAGCGTGAGGCGCAGTATATGAATGATGAAGCCTGCTTTTTTATAGTAAATTACGAAACAGTGCTTCGCGATCAATTGATTATTAATGACGCGGGTATCGATTTTATGATTCTGGATGAAGCGCAGCGCGCCAAAAATTTTGAAACAAAAACTGCCGGTTCGCTCAAACGAATCAACACCCGCCACATTCTGGTTATTACAGGTACGCCCATCGAAAACCGACTGATTGATATTTTTTCGATCATGAGCATAATCGATCCTGAATTTTTAGGGCCTTTGTGGGAGTTTTCATACCAGCATTGCCTATTCGATCCTGACAAGCACAACAAAATAAATGGCTATTACAATCTGCAAAAACTCAACAAAAAACTTAATGCGATTCTCCTGCGTCGCGAAAAGCGAAAGGTAATAGAGCAATTGCCCAATGTGCAGCAAATAAATGTTCCGGTTAGTCTGTCGCCTCTGCAGGCGGATTATCATGCTTCTTATGCTCGGGGTATCGCAAAAATTATCGGCAAAAAATATATGACCCCTTATGATCTGCAACATCTGCAAATGTTGCTGGCCAACATGCGCATGGTTTGCGATTCTACCTACCTGATCGACGATCAAACCAACGAATCGCCCAAGCTCGGGGAGCTCGAATATATGCTGGTTGAAAAAATGGATTTGAAAAACAAAAAAATGAAGATCATCATTTTTTCGGAATGGGTAAAGGTGCACAAATTATTGGGCAGGATGCTTAGAGAAAACAATATCGGGTTTGTGGAGCTGAGCGGAAAAATCCCTGTAAAAGCCCGGGGAGAGTTGATCAGAAAATTCGAAACCAATCCAAATTACAAAGTATTTTTATCCACCGAGGCTGGTGGTTCAGGATTAAATCTCCAGATTGCCGACACATTAATAAACTTTGAGTTGCCCTGGAATCCTGCAAAAAAAAACCAGCGCATCGGGCGTATCGACAGGCTCGGACAAAAAAGCAACAAGCTCACCATTATCAATTTTATCACCCGCAATTCCATCGAAACACAGATTGCCTCGGGTTTGCTGGTTAAGCAGAGCCTGTTTGATGGAGTTTTGGGCGAAGATGCTGCCACCAATTTTGTGGATTTCAGCAGCAAAGGACGTTCACAATTTATCGATCAATTGGAGGATTTTATCAGAGAGTCGGAAAAACCTGTTCCTGCCGAAGAATTTGAAACGCATCCAAACGGCGAAATCGAAAAAGAAGAAACTACAACGAGCGGATCGGTGCAAAAAACTCAAAGCCCCGGCGAAAGCATTCAAAAACCTGACAATACCGAGATCGATCTTTCGGAAGATTCGCCCGATGAAGAAGCAGCAGCGGGCACAGCAACCCGGGAACCAAAAATAGAGCCTGCAAGCAAAACAAAAACAGAAGAGTTGGAAGAAGTGATGAACAACGGCATGCAATTCCTGTCGGGATTATTCAGAATGACCACCGGAAAAGATATGGGCACAGAAAGCCAAAAAATAGAGATCGATAAAAAAACCGGCGAAGTGGTGATGCGCTTCAAAATACCGATATAGGCTGTTTTGAATTTAGAGACATTTGAGAAAAAAATCTGTGTAACCTTTACGAACTCAGCGATCAATAAATCAAGCCTTCGGGGATATTTATTTCCGGGCCGATTCAAGCATTTCAAGAATTTATGGAATTGCCGGAAGCTCAATGAGCCTCAAGCCAGTTGTTGCCGGTGTTCATATCCACTACCACAGGCACATTGAGCTTGATTGCGTTTTTCATACCTTCGGCAACCAATGATTTTAAAACTTCCAGTTCATCTTTATGGGCATCAAAAACCAATTCATCGTGTACCTGCAAAATCATTTTCGATTTCAGATTTTGCTTTTTCATTGCATCAAAAATCCTGATCATAGCAATTTTGATCATATCAGCCGATGAACCCTGTACCGGCGCATTGATGGCATTTCGTTCGGCAAAGCCTCGCACCACGGCATTTCCCGAATTGATGTCGTTCAAATACCGGCGTCGCCCCATGATGGTTTCAACAAAGCCATGTTCCTTGGCAAACAGGATGCTGCCATCCATATATTTTTTTACGCCCGGGTATTTTGCAAAATAGTTGTCGATAATGTCCCTTGCCTCACTGCGCGGAATGCCCAATCGCTCGGAGAGCCCAAAGGCGGAGATGCCATAAACGATTCCAAAGTTCACGGTTTTGGCATTGCGGCGCATGTCTTTGCTAACTTCTTCCAATGGTACACCATAAACTTTTGAAGCTGTGGCGGTGTGAATATCCAGGCCTTTAATGAAGGCTTCCATCATGGCTTCGTCCTTACTCAGTTCAGCAATAAGCCTGAGTTCTATTTGTGAATAATCGGCAGCAAGTAATATGTAATCGTTGTTGCGTGGAACAAAGGCCTTACGGATTTCGCGTCCGCGTTCGGTGCGAATGGGTATATTTTGAAGGTTTGGTGCCGTGCAACTCAACCGCCCTGTAGCTGCCCCTGCCTGATTATAGC
>JAIOZV010000064.1 GCA_021740425.1 Bacteroidales bacterium
GATTGTTATGTAATTCACCAAACAAAATGATGTCTGCCTCAAGGGCATCTTTAAGCAATTTTTTGTAATTTGCTTGTTTTCCTTTGTTATTAAAAAGCTTGTATGCAGGCAGGTCCGACTGCATGCCCATGGCTAAAATGGCCAATGCTATAAAAAATAATAAGTGGATTTTTCTCATGTTTTTGATATCTTTTGGTTTAAAATATTTTGAATTTTTTCACGAATTTCCTCTTTAATCTGATCAGGTTTTCCTGCATTGTCAATTTTTACGTAGGTCATTATAGTCGAACAAACAGCATCTTCTTTCTGAAAATCGAAGTCAAACCTTCGTGCTTCAAGGAATAGCGAAACCGATGAATGGCCTATGTTGATAACCTTTCCGTAAATTCTGATGTGATCGTTAACCTTTACAGGTTTTTTAAAAAGCACCTGATCCATTTTAAGCGTCACGATATTTCGGGAGCATACCTCCTCGGCAGCCATAATACCACCGGCTTCATCGAGCCATGATAGCATCCTGCCTCCAAAAAGGTTATTATTGATGCCAATGTCGCTGGTTTTACATAAATTGGTGGATATGAGCCGCATTTATTTATCTGATATTTCTGAATTCCTTAAAATATTTAGTTTGAGATGCCCGGATAAATATTGTTCTATTTCATTTGTAAAAAGTAACGATCTTACTTTTTTAGTTTATCGGCTCTAAACATAAGCGGAAGCAGACATTGGGCGCTTTCGGTTACATATACTTCTCCTTCGGCACCTTTCATGATGATTCTTATGTTTGTGTTTTGTTTTTTTTCTGATTCTGCCAAAACCTGTCGGCAAGAGCCGCATGGTGTAACCGGGTCACTTATTTTAAATTCGTCAGTTTGAGCGGTCACCGCGATTGATTCTACTATCTCATTGGGATAGGTTGCCGATGCATAAAAAAGGGCAACCCTTTCAGCGCATAAGCCCGAAGGATAAGCCACATTTTCCTGATTGTTGCCACAGATAATTTTTCCGTTTCCCAGTCGCAGCGCTGCGCCAACGCGAAATTTTGAGTAGGGAGCATAGGCATCATTCGATGCTTTGGTGGCTTCGTTCATCAATTCAAGATCTGCATCGGGAAGTTCATCAGCGGATTTGTAGGAAGTAAAAGTACAGGTTAATGTAAATTCTTTCATAAAGTATTTGATTGAACTATTTCGGCGAAATTACTAATTTCCGCTTATTCTGCTGCGCAAAAAAAACCATCGGTCAGCTTTGGTTTCCGATGGTTTTTTGCTTGATTATTATTTTTAATGATTTTGGCCGTTTTTATGGCATTTATTTGCTAATCCAATGAGGCCTTTGTAACGGTTCCATCAAGGATTCCTGAATAATTCTTTTTGTCGTTAATTATTTCGATGGCTTTTTTCACCTCAGGGTCACTTTTCAGATTCGAGATGATTCTGCCTTTTTGGAAATAAAATCGTGAAGAGATTTCGAGTTTCAACATTTCAGAAATTTCATCCCGCTGGGTTTGTAAATCATCTTCCTTATTATGCATCAGTTTAGCCTCAAGCGCTTCGATTTCAGCATTGATATCATCAAGATATTCCTCTTTTTCAGCAACCTTTTTCAATTTCTGCAAGGATTTTTCACTGTTGGTGGTGTAGGTAAAATCCTGAATTCCATTTACAAAAATTATAAAATCGTTATAAATCTCATCATCTATTTCGAATGTTATTGGGGGTGCAATTGAATCATGCTCACGTGCAAACTTGTTGGCATAATCAAAAATGATGAAGTCGGTAAGGAGTTCCATCGAAATCGGGCTCATGGTTTCAGGCTCAAGGGCTATATCAGGTTCAATTCCTCCACCATCAAAAACTATTCGGCCATTTTTGGTGTTGAATTCCGAAATTAATGAATCAGGAACTTTGTGTGCAACGCCTTCATCGTCTTTGTGTGAATAGTCGATGGCCTGAATACATCTTCCGCTGGGGATATAATATTTGGCCACTGTTACTTTTACCTTAGAGTTGTAGCTTAGTGGAAGTACATTTTGCACCAGCCCTTTGCCATAGGTTCTTTGCCCAAGAATCACTGCCCTGTCGATATCCTGAAGAGCTCCTGAAACAATTTCGGAGGCTGAGGCAGAACCCGGATCTACAAGCACGATCAGAGGAATTTCGGTGTCATCAGGCTGATTGGTTGTGTAGTATGAAATATTTCTTGAAATATCCTTGCCTTTTGTGCTCACCACAAGTTCGCCTTTATCAGTGAAAATGTTTACAATATTTACTGCCTCATTTAGTAAGCCACCGCCATTCCCCCGCAGGTCGAGAACTAAGCCTTGCATGTTGTTTTTTTCTTTCAATTCGAGAAAAGCATTCCTCACTTCTTTCCCGGCATTTTGTGTAAATCCCGAAAGCTTGATGTATCCAATGTGTTCGTTGAGCATCCCATAATAGGGGATGTTGTCGATTTTTATGTTTTCGCGCTTTAGTTCAACTTCAAAGGGTTTTTCGGTTCCGGCTCTCTCTATCAAAAGGGTTAGCGAAGTGCCGGGCTCGCCTTTTAATATGGCACTTACTTCGTCTGTGTTTTTGTCCTTTGCTGATTTACCATCCACTTCAAGGATTTTATCACCAGGAACAAGTCCTGCTTTGTGGGCAGGAAAACCTTCGTAAGGTTCCGATATAATTACGTAGTCATCTTCTTTGTGGATTAGTGCGCCAATGCCTCCATATTGTCCGGTCGTAAGCATTTTATAATCTTCAATTTGCGATTCAGGGATGTAGTTGGTGAATGGATCCAATGATTCAAGCATTGCATCAATGCCCGTTTTTACTAATTCTCCGGGGCTGATCTCATCCACATAATTGATGTCGAGTTGCTTGTATAATTCTGAAAAAATATCGAGGTTTTTTGAGATTTCAAAATCATTGTTTTTGTTTCTTTCCTGTGCAAAAGTAACCGTCGAAAAATAAACTAACATCAGGAATACTGAAATTAATCCGGCAATTTGCCGAAATGGTGGGCTTTTATGGTTCATAATGGTTGTTAAATTTTGTGCGTATTTGTTTTTATAATTTCCTGTTGTAAACGCAGTAATGCAGCCTTTATTTTTTTCTCAATGTCAGCGTAAGGCAAAGTTTCTTTTGAGGTATAGATAAATGCAATAGCCATTTGTAATTGGGAGGTGGATAAAAAATCGTAAAGTTGATGTTTGTTCTTTCTGTATCCTTCCCGCATCAGTCGCTTGAGCTTGTTTCGCTGGACTGCTTTTTTAAACTGGCGTTTGGAAACCGTGAAAAGTACTTTTGCGGGATATTCCCCGCTGTTACTTTTATTATTTTCCACAGCAAGATAAACCAATTTAAATGGATAGCCATAAAAAGAAAAACCCTGATTGAATAGCTTTTCAATCAGTGTTTTGTTGCAAAGTCGTTCGGATTTTTTAAATGTTTGTCGTGGCTTCATACCTTGATGAATTTACCGGCACTGGCCTCCGCAAAAGGTTAGCAAAACAGCGGTTGATCCTGGGTTTAAGTTTATAATTTTATAGTTATAGCCCAACTTTTTGCCCATTTTTCTTATTTAGTTTTTCGATAAACTGGTTCAGAGCCATAGTCATCGAAGGTGCTGTTTTGGTGGGAGCATTTAAATCGAGTTTCAGCCCTGCATCTTTAACAGCCTTTGCTGTTGTTGGGCCGAATACGCCAATGCGGGTTTCACCCTGATCATATTCCGGAAAATTCTTTATCAGCGATTTAACCCCTGAGGGGCTAAAGAAAATAATCATATCGTATTCATTAATTTTAAGATGCGACAAATCGCTGGCAAGGGTTCGATAGATTACAGCCTTTGTGAATTGTACCTTGTTATCCTCCAATAATTTTGGCAACGATTGCTTGTGAATATCAGAACACGGCAACAAGAAATTCTCATCCTTATGTTTTTTAATAATTTCCAGCAGGTCTTTAAAGTTTTGTTGACCATGAAAAACTTTTCTTTTTCTGAACTGAACATATTTTTGCAGGTAATAACTTGTTGATTCAGAAATACTGAAATACTTCATGGTGTCAGGAACTTCTACCCTCATTTCCTTGCAGATTCTAAAAAAGTGATCTACTGCATTTCTGCTGGTAAAAATAACCGCTGAATGGTTGAGAATATTTACACGATCCTTGCGAAAATCTCTGGCTGGAATTCCCTCAACTTTTATGAATTTGTGGAAATCGATATTGAGGCTGTACTTTTCTGCCAATTCGTTGTAAGGGTTTTTTACCGGATCTGAAGGCCTTGGCTGGGAAATAAGTATAGTCTTTACCATTAATGTAAGTTTTTGCTCAATTAAATATGAAAAATTATCCCGCTACATCCTTGAAAAGTAGCCTGTTATCGTTTTTAACAAAATAAAAACAGGCAAAATTTCGAGGGTGCAAATGTATAAAAATATTTGATAAAAAGAGAATGATCTTAATTCAAAAGCTATTAACATTCCTCTGAATACCCTGATTATAAAAAGAATTAAAAATATAATAAGTGAAAAAAATAAAATTAAATGGGTAGATGAAAAAATAGTAAAAAGTAAAAGTGGAAGTAAAATTATTGCTGCAAGCGACTTGTAAAAAATATTATTGGCAATAAATTCATTGGTCAGAGATTTGGTTTTAAAAATAAATCCGATAAGGCGAATCAGTAAAAAAATTAAGATTTCTGAGCTGCCAAGCAACGCAATGATAAGCAGGATGTTTTTGCCGGGGCTATTGTTGGGGTTAAAATGTATGAATGGATAGTACATGTTTATTTGGTAAAGAAAAACAGTAAAAACCATCAGGAAGGCCAGCAAAAGTATAGGTCGTGCATGTGATGGGATCAATTGCCCGTCTCTGAAAAGTTGCTTAAAAATCGGGCGTGAAACAAAACCTGATTGGAGATTTTTAAAAAAATTTTTCCCGGTAATCCTGATAAATGCAATGGCCAAAAGCGAAAATGCAAGTGCTATAACCTGCCATTCCTCGTACACCTGAACAATGGGTTGTGGCTCAAATTGGATTGATCCTTCCCGTTCTTTTGTTAAAAATCTCTCTGAATGGCGAATTTCTGATTTGGATGGTTGATTAGCAGAATCATGCAATGACATTGTACTTGTTTCCTGCTCCCTGAAGGTAGCATTTGAAAACATTATAGAATCAGGAAGTTTTATTATTGGCGCGCTTTTCGACAAGTGTTTATTTTTTTAATGATGCAAAAATAAACATAATTATGTCTGTTGGATTTAAGCCTAAAGAAGTTTATTCAACGTTTACCTGTGCAAAAGTCAGTAGCGCAAACAGTATAATCGGCTTTTGTATTCAAAAAAAAGTCATTCAGTTGGAGCCCTGACACACAGCTATTCCTGTGATAATTATTTACAGGTCTTTGAAGACAGAAACATTGGTGTCTTCGTCAAATTCCACCTTAAATCCGAGCTTCTTAAAAACAGCAATCATAGCTTTGTTATCCTTAGTGGTTTCGGCGAATACCTTTTTAAATTTGTTCTGTCTTGCTATATCCACGCAATATTCGGTGAGTATTTTGCCCAAATCTTTGCGCTGCCATGCATCGGTTACAAGTATGGCGTATTCCACGAGTTCATAATCAGGGTCGCCAATCAGGCGGCCAACGCCAATGAGTTTTCTGCGGCCATCTTCTTCAACTTCTGCCACAATAGCGAGTTCTCGGGCATAATCGATGTAGCAAAACTGGGTGGCAACTTCATGGGAATCGAAATGGAAATTGTATCTGAATCTCGAATAGATGGCTTCTTTGGAACAACTGCCAAGCATTTCGAGCCACAAGGGTTCGTCCTCGGGTTTAATGGGTCTGAGTAAGGTTGCGGTGCCATCACCCAAGATTGTTTTTTTAATATATCTTTCGGGATAGGGTCTCAAAATCAAATGTGAATATTGTAGTACAGGATTTTTTAGGGTTTCCTCATCAATTACTACGCGGGCATCCAGGGCAACCACATCATCAGCCGTTACTATTATGGGGTTAATATCAAGTTCTTCAATTTCAGGATAATCAGCTGCAAGATAGGAGAGGCGTATCATTACCTCAATCAGTTTGTCGATATTCTTGGGTGCGCTTCCGCGATATCCTTTAAGCATGGGATAAATTTTCAACGATTCGATCATCTGGCTTGCCAATCTCTCGTTGAGCGGGGGAAACTCAAGGCGCTGGTCTCTCATCAGCTCTGCTTCGGTGCCACCCATGCCAATGAGGATTACTGTACCGAAGATGGGATCTTTTTTTACACCAAGTATCAATTCAACGGAGTCGTTGGTATCGATCATTTTTTGAACTGTTACTCCTGTAATATTGATTCCGGGAACCATTTTGTTTACCTTTTCAATCATGCTGTGATAGGCTGCTCTCAACATTTCTTCATTTTCGATGTTGAGGACTACCCCTCCAATTTCTGATTTGTGGGGTGCATCAGGGGAGTCGATTTTTAAAACCACCGGGAAGCCCATCCTGAATGCTTCGCTTACGGCATCATCAGCCGAATTTACAAGTATCGGCTTTGTGGATTCAATGCCGTAGGAATTGATGAGCGATTTGGCATCAGCCAGCGACAGGAATTTTTGTTTCGGGAATACTTCATTAACGAATTTCTCCCGAAGTGTTTGACGATCGTAATGAAACGAAACAGGTACTTCTTTTGGTGTTTCATAGAGTGCTTCCATGTTTTTGGAGTAGTTAACCAAAGTCATAAATGCACGAACGGCTTGCTCAGGAGTACGGTAAGCTGCAATGCCTGATCCACTGAAAAGGTTCATCGATTCACGCATACTTTTTCCACCCAGCCATGTTGCAAGGATGGGTTTAGAAGTACTTTCAGCCAGCTCAATGATGGCTTTTGCGGTATCCGTTGGCTTTGTCATGGCCTGGGGTGTTAAAATAACCATCACAGCGTCAACTTCGGGGTCGTTCAATACGATTTCAGTAGCTTTTGCAACCCGAGCCGGATTTGCATCACCAAGCACATCCACAGGATTGTTGTGCGACCAGTAGGAAGGAAGCGATGCGTTGAGTTTTTGCATGGTTTCTTCGCTGAGCTTGCACAGTTGACCTCCTCTGGCAATGAGGCTGTCGGTGGCCATAACTCCCGGGCCGCCGGCGTTGGTAACAATGGCAAGGTTTGCCCCTTTGGGGATTTTCTTTTTACCTACAAAGTCGGTGAAATCAAAAATATTTCCGAGATTATAAACCCGTGCGATACCAGCTCTTCTAAAAAGTGCATCGTAAATGGCATCCTCCGAAGCCATTGCTCCTGTATGCGAAGCTGCAGCTTTTGCTGACTCGGGAAACCTGCCTGCCTTGTAAACGATGATGGGCTTTTTTCGGGCGAAAGCTCTGGCGGCAGTAACAAATTCCTGTGCAAATGAAATAGATTCTACATAAAGCACGATGGACTTGGTGTTGGCATCCTGGCCAAAATAATCAATCAAATCGCCGAAGCCTACATCCATGGTGTTCCCAATGGATACGAAATATGAGAAGCCGATATTTTCTTCCATTGCCCAATCCAAAACCGCCGTGCATAATGCTCCGGATTGAGAAATGAAGGCCACACTTCCCTTGTTGGGCATGCTGTTTGCAAAACTAATGTTTAGCTTTTGTCCGGGCACAATGATACCAAGGCAGTTGGGGCCTATTACCCTCATCTGGTATTTTTTTACGATGTGCTTGACTTTGTTTTCCAGCTCTTTTCCTTCGGCGCCAACTTCTTTGAAACCTGCCGACATAATGATGATGCCTTTGATGCCTGCCTGGCCACATTCTTCAACAATGCCCGGAACTGCACTGGCATTGGTGGTGATTACTGCAAGGTCTGGAGTTTTTGGAAGGCTTTTAACACTTGGGAAACATGAAATACCCAGGACCGCTTCATACTTGGGGTTAACAGGGTAAACTACCCCCATAAATCCTCCTCCCACCAAATTTCTCAGGGTTAGCCCTCCAACGGTATTAAGGTCGGCAGGAACGCCAATTAATGCTATTCTTTTGGGTTTAAATATGCTGTTTAATTTTCTGATGCCCATCAGCTTTATATTTTGATTTGTTGATTCTTATGCTCATTTATTTTCACAAAGATATTAAAGTAATTCTGATATGTTAATTGCTCAGGGGCATTAATTTTAAAACTCAGTAAAATGGAATGTTTTATCAACAGAGGATTATCCTGATGGAGGAATAGATTTTAAAATGTTTTTGAAAACAAAATAGTAAATCGCTGAATCAGCTAACAAAGTTAATTTCTATATCAAAACTATTTGTTTTACTATTGCGATGGCTTGGTTGGATTCATTTTGCCTCCCATCAAAATCCAATGCTCCCTTGCTTATTGCGATGGATTTATCCTGTTTATTTGGCCCTGTAACAATCCCTGAATCAGCTGATAATGTTTTTTATTGTGTCACCGTTTCTAAATCCTCATCATCCCTGTCAGCCTGAAATTTGAACCCCAGGCGCTTTCCGGTAATAATTTTCATGTTGTCGAGGGTAGTTTGGATTTGCTGGACAGTGAGCAATTTTACCTGTTCGTAGGGTGGCGTTAATAAATCAAAATTCAATGTGTATTTGATCGATGAAGTGATGATACTTCTTGCAGCTTCATTGGTCATTATTGCCGTATCGAAACTCTGGTATAAAAGCCCGATTTCTCTTTTGCCTTCAATGAAATAGTGATGATCTTTATTGATGAAAACCCTGCCGATAAGATAGCCCAGATCGTTGATTCGTTTGTATTTGAACGAATCTCCCAGAAAATTATAAATATTAATGATCCCGCAATACGAGCGGCTTGAATCTTCGGTAATGTATGGCATATTCATAATTTCGTGTTTCCGTGGAAACTCAAAAATATTGGTGTGCATTATAAAAACCAGTATGTCGCCTGCAAACTTTAGTTCAACTTCAAATTCGCCCCTGTTTTTGTATTCAAAGGGTATCTGCGTTTTTTTTTGTAAGTCAGCCATTTGATACTCCCTCACCAATTGTTTGATCACACTTTTGAAATTATTAAAAGTATCGTAGGTGTGCCTGTAAACTTCTTGTTTTATGGAAGCCTTGTCAACAATAGCGTTAAAGAGATCGAGGGTGTTGTGGTCTGTTTTCATTTTCTCCGTAGTTGGTGGGAATTTAATTATTCAAAAGTAAAAGTAAGCATAAATATTTTTGAGCGCAGTGATTCGATTCCGTCTGTGTAAAGATTGTCTTCTCTTAACAAGAGATCCCTTGTTCCATACGACATGGTAAGCTCAACACCAAATTTAAACCAGTTCATGTAAAAATCGAGACCTGCACCTATTACACCGTAAGTATCTGTTCGGTAAAGCTTTGGGTCATAATTTGATTTTTCATCTTTATGGGCTTCAGAGGCTAAGTCGAAACTGAATTTTATACCTCCTGTTACATAAGCTCGCATGTTGTGCACACGCATTGATTTGTACTTTAAAAGGAAGGGAAATTCAACAAAAGTTGAGTTTATTTTTTTGGTTACGAATCTTTCTGATTTAAAGGTTCCTTGTTCATCGTAAAGCAAAAGATCGTAAACCAATTCGCGTCTTCCAAACGAAAGGGTGGGGATGAAGCGTAGGTTGAAATAATCACCAAGCCGGAGGTCTCCCACAATTCCAACAGCGAATCCGGTGGATGGGTTTGCTCTGATTCCATAAACTTTTGAAGCAAAGGCACCTGCAAGGTCGTTGTCAGGGGGAAGACTGTCGAAGTAAGTTTGGTATAAGTTGTCTTTAGGTTTTAAAACAAAATCCATTTGGTTGGCAACAAGTGTAAAACCAAAATGCAGCCTGTCGAAATCATAAAGTTTTAGATTGGGAACCTTATTTAGCTGTGCGAAAGCCGATGCCGGGAAAATAATGGAAAAGATGAGTAATGCCCCAATTACCTTTAGTATCTTCAAATGATGCCTGTTTTTAAAATTAAGTGGAATAACGAGGGTAGCAAAATTTTATTTTTCGCCGGTGTAAATAGAGGCTATGCCAAAGGTCAGCGTTTTTATGTTGGTTTTCGAAAATCCTGCATCCTTCAGATATGCTGCAAAGTCATTACCCGAAGGAAAATATCCCACCGATTCAGGCAGATAATTGTAGGCATGTTTGCTTCGTGAAATCCATTTTCCAACCGTTGGCAGGATATTTTTAAAATAAAAATTATAGAGTTGTTTAACAGGAAAAGATTGGGGTTTGGAAAATTCGAGGATGACAACGATGCTGCCTTTTTTGAGTACGCGGTACATTTCGGCAAGGCCCTGTTGAAGGTTTTCGAAATTTCTTACGCCAAAAGCCACCATTGCCACATCAAATGTGTTGTCGCTAAAAGGAAGTGATTCGCCGTCGCCTTGTTTTAACTCAATTAAATTTTCGAGATTATTCTTTTTGAGCTTGATGGCCTGAAATTTCAACATTTCACCTGAGATATCTATGCCGACAATTTTTTCTGGGTTTAGTTTTGCGGCTGCAATGGCAAGGTCGCCGGTACCAGTGGCTACGTCAAGTATGGTTTGGTGCTTGTATTTTTTTATGATGTGGATTACTTTTTTTCGCCAGAGGATATCAATACCTGCCGACAGCACATGATTTAGAAGATCATATTTTGGGGCGATGCTGTTAAACATATCGCGAACCTGATCTTTTTGAGCAATTGTGGTTTTTTTACCGGTGCGAGCTGATTGGTCGGAGTGTGAATTGCTTGTATTTGAGTTCGTCAAAGTAAAATGTCTTTGTGTTATAATTCTAATTTTGAAGTTTCGGTAAGTAATTTTTCGCGGTTTACGGGCACTACACCCACAAATTCGCAAACCTGTCCTCCTGCCAAATTGCTGAGTGCAGCGGTTTCAAGATCGCTTAAACCGGCAGCAAGGCACAAAGTTGCGAGGCTTATTACGGTGTCTCCAGCCCCCGAAACATCGGCTATTGATCGCAGGTGTGCCGGTAGTTGGTGCTCATGATAATTTCCTTTTTCATTGCGGCGACTGATTAATATCCCATCCTCCGAAAGGGTAAGCAAAACAATGTCGATGTTTTGTTTTTCGTGAATTTGCCTTATTGAATCAAGTAGTTTGGTTTTGTCTTTTTTATCAAATTCTACTGAAAGCCCTTCCTGAAGTTCTTTAAGGTTGGGTTTAAACATAGTTAAATTTCTATAAGCGCTAAAGTTCTTCTTTTTTGGGTCAACGGTAAGTGGGATTTTTTTCTTTGCAGCAATTTCGGCTATAAAGTCGATGAGCAACGGGGAAATCACACCTTTATCATAGTCCTGAAATATGATGGCATCTATATTTTGCTCATCCATCATCGACCTGATGATGTGTTTGAAAGTTGTGAGATCATCATGATTCAGGGGATCGGTATTTTCTTCATCCACCCGCAGCATTTGCGCATTGTTGCCGAAAACCCTGAATTTTGTGGTGGTAATTTTGCTTTTACTTCTAAGTATTCCTCCTGAATACAGCTTGTTATCAGCCAGCAGGCTCAGAAAAGTTTCTGCCTGCGTATCCTGTCCAATAACCGAACAAAGTACCGGCCGTGCTCCCATAGCTTTAATATTCAGCGCAACATTTGCCGCGCCACCAAGTCTGTTTGTTCGTTTGTTTACAGCAACAATGGGTACCGGAGCTTCCGGTGAAATCCGGCTTACATTTCCAAATAAATATGAATCAATCATCACATCACCGATGATCATAATATTCATTTGTTCAAATTTTTTAAAAACCTCTTTGGCCCCATCAATACTTGCGATCGTCATAAAAATGATTTTTTGCAAAAGTAGCAAATGATTAACAATACAAATTTGAAAATGTTGCAGGTAAAAAGATGGGCTGCCATCAGCGTTGGCCGGATTGCCAGGCAAGGATTAGCTCATATTTTATATCAGGAGGAACAGGTACCATCGATGTTTTCATGTGATGGTGCAGCCAAATGATGAAAACATTGAGGAATAGCCTTTTATTTCAAGGCTGCCAGAGCCGATTCTATTCTGTCGAAAGCGCGATGGAGGGTTTCTGCGGATGCTGCATACGAAATCCTGATGTATTCAGGGCTTCCAAATGCTGAACCCGGCACCAGAGCCACGCGGGCTTTGTCCAGGAGATAAAAGCATAAATCCATACCATCATTGATAACAGTCAGGCCATCGGTTTTTCCAAAATAGGATGAAATATCAGGAAAAATATAAAAAGCACCTTCCGGTATGTTTGCCTTAATGCCGGGAATAGTTTCCAAACGCTTGATCACCAAATCTCTTCTTTCCCTGAAAGCCTGCTTCATTTCCCGCATCTCGGCGATAGTATTTGGCCCTGTTTGAATGGCTTTTAATGCTGCCATTTGTGATATTGATGAAGTACCCGAAGTGTATTGTCCCTGCAGGGTATTGCAGGCCTGGGCTACAGTCTTTGGAGCTCCGATATATCCTATGCGCCAGCCCGTCATGGCAAATCCCTTGGACACACCATTCACAGTAATAACACGATCTTTGATGAAATCAAATTGTGCAATACTTTCATGCTTGCCATTAAAATTGATTTGCTCATAGATTTCATCGCTGATGATGTACAAATCATCTTTTTCAGCAACTACTTCGGCCAGGGCTTTAAGTTCTTCTTTCGAATAAATGGTGCCCGAAGGATTGCATGGTGAGCTGAATAAAAAAACTTTGGAACGGCTGGTGATTTTTGATTTTAAATCTTCAGGCTTAACCTTAAAATCGTTTTCGATTGTGGAGGGGATATACACCGATTTTCCCTCTGCAAGTTTCACCATTTCAGGGTACGAAACCCAATAAGGTTCAGGAATTAGTACTTCATCGCCGGGGTTAATCAGGCAAAGAATGGTGTTTGTAATGGATTGCTTGGCTCCACCCGAAACAATAATCTGATCAGGGGAGTAATCCAGGTTGTTTTCCTGCTTGAATTTTTTTGAGATGGCTGCTCTGAGTTCGTTGTAGCCGGCAACTGGCGGGTAATGGGTGATGTTGTTGCTGATGGCTTCGATGGCAGCATCCTTAATGCATTCCGGGGTGTTAAAATCCGGTTCGCCAATGCTCAGGTTGATCACATCAATGCCTGCCTCTTTCAATTCTCTGCTTCGCCTTGTCATGGCCAGAGTTGCTGATTCTGATAAACTATTTACGCGGTCTGATAAATGGTTTTGCATATTGTGTGCTATTTTCAAATTACTGTTTCTAAAAAAATGGCAAATGTATTAAAAAGAGGCAAACAAATACCGGCTGTTCAGGTCAAAATTTTAGGATATTTTTGCATCAGTAAAGGATGGTCAAATTGCAACTTCAGGTAGATTTAATGCATAAATTTTTATTATGAAAGAACTAAATCAAATACTCATGTTTTCGCTTCCGCTGATTCTGGTTTTAGGAGCTGCAGTGGTAATCGTGCATTATTATTTTAAGCTTGAAAAATTGCGAACCACCGAAAAACGATTGGCTGAAAATTCATTTTCGATGCTTAAAATCAGACTTCTTGCTTATGAACGATTGATATTATTTCTTGAACGTATTAGTCCGCCTCAGCTTGTTTTGAGGCATAGCCACAATGCAATATCCGTAAGCGAACTTCACGGGATTTTGCTTGAAAACATACGCGATGAATACGAGCACAACCTTGTGCAGCAATTGTATATTTCTGCTGAGGGCTGGGCAAAAATCGAACAAGCCCGTTTGTGGGTTTTGCAACTTGTAAATGAATCGGCAGGAAGCCTTCAAAACATTGACGGAGGAAACGGTCTTTTAACTGCAATTATCGAGAAAAGTATGAAATCAAAAAGCAATAAAGTACAGGTGGCTATTGATTTGCTTAAAAATGAAGTTCGTGAATTGTTTTGAATGTAAGCAGTAGCTCAGCCTTTTGTATGAAATTTTCATTTTTTACCGAGCGAGAAATGCACAGGAACAACACTCAATGCCAATAAATGAAATTATGGATAAATGCGTTTAATTAATGTGAATGATTCTGCTGTGAAGTAGCACCAAATACGATGAAGTAAGGCACAATCAGCTATAATCATTTGTTTCCATTGGTTTCTCCATCCTTTGGATATCTGTATATTTCTCGGAGGATGTGATCGTATTTGTTGTAAATGAACGATCGTTTTAATTTTAAGGTAGGCGAAAGCTCTCCTGATAATGGCGACCATTCTTCACAAACCAACCTGAAACGCTTAATTTTCTCGTGCTCACCCAGGGTTTTATTAATCACATCAACCTCTTTTTGGTAGCGTGTAATTACTTCTTTTGTATTGACAAGTTCCTTATTTTCGCGGAACTGGATTTTGTGCAGGGTAGCCCATGAATGAAGGTACTCAAGATTGGGTGAAATCAGGGCGCTGGCAAATTTTTCATTTTCCCCGACAACCATAATCTGCTCAATAAAAATTGACTCCTTGAATTTATTCTCGATCATCTGTGGAGCAACATATTTTCCCGATGAAAGTTTGAAAATTTCTTTTTTCCGGTCGGTAATTTTTAAGAATTTTCCATCTTCCAGCAAGCCCACATCACCAGTATGGAACCATCCATCCTCATCCACAACATTGCGGGTGTATTCCAAATCTTTGTAATAACCAAGCATTAGGTTGGGACCTTTTGTCAGGATTTCACCATCCTCAGCAAATTTAACTTCTACATTTTCAAGGACAGGACCAACAGTACCAAATTTAATATCCGGCCATTTGGCATGGTTTACAGCTATAACTGGAGAAGTTTCGGTGAGCCCGTAGCCTTCGATAACACGCATTCCAGCGGCCCAAAAAACCCTTGCCAGACGTGGCTGCAGTGCCGACCCGCCTGATACTATAATTTTCACCTGCCCCCCAAGGGCTTCCCTCCATTTACTAAAAACCAACTTATCGGCAATTTTAAGCTGGGCTTCATATAGCGGGCCATTGGCTCCGTTCAGTTCATACTTTAATCCAAGGTTCATCGCCCAGAAAAAGATTCTTTTTTTTATGCCTGTCAACTCCTTGCCTTTGGCCACAATTTTGTCGAAAACCCGCTCCAGCAATCGGGGAACTGTATTGAAGCCATCTGCTTTTATCTCTTTAAGATTTGAGGGAATGGTTCCGAAATTTTCTGCATAATAAATACTGATTCCTTTATATTGAAATTTGTAATTTACCATCCGCTCATAAATATGACACAGGGGTAGGAAGCTCAGAATTTTGTGACGGTGGTCGAGGGGTTGAATTTTGGAAGTGGAAATAAAATTACTTACAATATTGCGGTGCGAAAGCATTACTCCTTTTGATGATCCAGTAGTTCCCGATGTATAAATAAGGGTGGCCATTTCATCAGGATCAATGTCTTGCCTTATTTTTATGACTTCATTTTTATATTTTTCCTGATTCATCTTTCCTGCTTCAATGATCGCCGACCAGTTTTCAACTTCATCTATTTCATTAAAAGTAAAAACCCTTTTTATTGTTTTAACAGATTCGATAATCGTCTTTAATTTGCCATACAAATTTTTATCAGATATAATAATTGCTTTAATGTCGGCATGATTCAGGATGTGCCTGTATTCGTCAGTGCTTATGGTTGGGTAGATGGGCACATGAACCACGCCTATCTGTAACATTCCCATGTCGGCAAAATTCCATTCGGGGCGATTGTTGGTAACTGTAGCTACTTTGTCGCCTCTTTTAAAGCCCATCGATAAAAGTCCGTAAGAGAAATAATTGGAATAATTAATATAGTCCTGGTGACTGTATTTTACCCAAACACCATTTTCTTTGGCGGCCAGTACATCTTCCTTTTGATACAATGCATCATATCTTTCGAGCAGGTCGAAAATTCGGGTTACTTCCATATTTTCTTTGTGAATTAATAAGGTGCGCAAAAATAATGTAGTTTTTTTGTTGAAGATGAAACACTTGACAGTTTAGCAGGTTAAAATGTTAAATATCTTTAAAACTCAGGCATTGCCTCGCTGCCAGATAATGAACTTTTCGTTTAATGCATGCATTATCGTATTTTCGCCAGCTCAATTTTCTTCCGATTATTACTTGATACTGCATTGACTATAACATTTTAAAAACTCTTTTTTACTACGAAGCATTTTGATATTTAGCTTTTTGAACAATTTCAAATCATTATTTTCCTGGTGTAACATGCTCCAAATGTTCACGGTACTCCCAATTTTTTTCCAGGGTTTTACAGTAAGTGGGCAGGAAATGTCAGGCATAACACTGAGCAATTACTCAGGAATTAACTCGGTACGGTTAAACCCATCAGACCTTGTAAATTCGCAGCTTTATTATGATGTGAATGTTTTAGCCGGTGATATTTTCCTCGAAAACAATTTTCTTTTCATTCATAAAGAAGACTATGGCCTTTTAAAATTTTTAAAGAAAAATCCTGAAATTCCTTCTACAGGTGTTCCCGGACAGGGTCTTGATTACAATCAATCTTCAAAATTGATACAAGGCTTTGAGCAAACCAATTTTCTCGGGCCTTCGTTTTCGATAGCTCTTGGGGATCAGGCCTTCGGTTTATCTACAAGGGTTGTATCAATGACATCCATAAAAGATTTGCCCGAATATCTTGGTGAGCTCATGTACGAAGGATTAAATTACGATACTTTGTACGGGATTCCTCAAAATCATAATCGCTTCGATGCTGCAAGTGCAGGTTGGTGGGAAATCGGATTCAGCTATGCAAGGAATTTCAGGAAAAGTCATTTTGAGAAGTGGTCTTTTGGAGCAAATGTGAGAAGGCTGTGGGGCTACGCTGGGGCCTACCTCGTGAATTATAATGCAGATTACACCTTGCTGAATGATACCGTGATCGACATTGGATACCTTGATGCGGGGATAGGTTTTAGTATTCCTTTGGATTACGATACCAATGATTTTCCTGATGATGGTAAAACATTCAAAGGCCGAGGGACTGTGCTTGATATTGGGGTGACCTATACCAAAAAACAAAGTGTTTCAGCGATCCGGAGTTATAAAAGTTATTGCCAGTACGAGTACGATGATTATTTGTACAAGATTGGCGTTTCATTGCTTGATATTGGCAGCCTTCGTTTTACTGAAAATGCTCAGGAACACCGGTTTGAGAATGCTTCGCTGCTATGGGAATCCATCGATACCCTGGAATACAGAAACATCAACGATTTATCCGGACAGTTGAGTAAGGTATTTTATGGTGATCCTGATGCATCCCTGATTGCAGATAGCTTTGTGCTTGGCATGCCCGCAGCATTGAGCATTCAGGCAGATTACAATTATTATCCCAAATGGCATATTGCTTCGCTGGTGGTTGTGCCTCTGAAACTAAGAAATGAGCAACTGCATCGCCCCTCACAGGCTTTGCTTAGTCTGAGGTATGAAACAGATAAATTTGAAATTGCTCTACCTGTTTCGCTGTATGATTTTCAGAAACCCAGGATCGGTTTGTCGGCCAGACTGTATTATTTTACCATAGGGACAGACAAATTGGGTGGTTTTTTTGGATTTGATGATTTTTATGGAATGGATTTGTATTTTTCGGCAAAGTTCCACATCCTTAAAGGATGGTGCGGGCGATACAAACCCGCACCCAATTGTAAAAATTACGATTTTTAAAATTTATTGTCTCCGCCAAGAAGGCCACCTAAAATACCTCCACCAACGCCGGCAACACCTTTACTTTCTCCACGGTTTTGCCATTTGGCTGCTGCCATTATCCGGTCGGCAAGCCTTGAAAAAGGAAGGCTTTGAAGGTAAACCAGCCCCGGGCCTGTAAGCTCGGCAAGGAAAAGCCCCTCACCACCAAAAAGTGAATTTTTGAAACCGCCGATAAATCGGATATCATAATCAACCGAAGGCTCAAATGCTACCAGACAACCCGTGTCAACCCTGAGTCTTTCCCCCTGTTTCAGTACCTTTTTAATGATTGTTCCGCCGGCATGGATAAATGCCCGGCCATCACCACTCAGCCTTTGCAGAATAAAACCCTCGCCACCGAAAAGTCCGGCGCCTATTTTTTTTGTAAAGGCAATGTCGATATCCACACCATTAGCTGCACATAAAAAACCATCCTTCTGACACAGGAATTGCCCTCCGAATTCGCTCAGTTCAACAGGTATTATCTTGCCGGGATAAGGTGCTCCAAAAGCTACATGCCTTTTGCCATTTCCATTGTTCAAAAATGTTGTGATAAAAAAACCATCGCCTGTCAACATTCTTTTAAAACCTTTGAAGAGACCGCCACCCGTAGATGTTTGCATTTCGATGCCGTCTTCCATAAACATCATGGCGCCAACTTCGGC
>JAIOZV010000065.1 GCA_021740425.1 Bacteroidales bacterium
GGAAGATATTTCTACCGACCCTGGGTTTACCAAAACGACATCAACGATTTTGGCATTGCCGATTCGATGGGAAACCTGGGTGGGGTTGTAGTGCAAATATTTTTTGGGATGGCTGTTTTTAATCCGCTCGTAAAAAAAGGGATTCGCCTGATTGTATTTTTCGTTTTAGGCTATATAGTTTACGAATTCCTCCAGTTCATTCTCCCCAAAGGGACTTTCGATTGGAAAGATGTTTACGGAACGTTAGTGGGAGGATTTTTTGGATTGATTTTGTTTTTGGCAATTCATCTGCTTAAAAGAACAAAATACCCTGATAAATTTCTTATAAGTGAAACATCCGGTTAAAACCTGATAAACAATAAAGCCTATTATTCCTACCTTTGTCCGAACAAATTATTGGGCATGAACAAAACAGGTATTCTATCTTTTTTTCTTCTGTTGACCATATCATTTTTGTCGGCGCAAAATTCTTCCTTGATTGTCGATAAAAATAAAGACCAATTTGTGTTCGGCCAAATTTTTGCCGATTTCAAATACAACTTCAATGATGAAATTAAACCAGTGGCTGCCTTCCGTTTCAATCAGGGGATTATAGGGTATTACCACAAAATATCGGATAAGGTAAGCGGAAAAATTATGCTTGATGTTACCCGCACCACAAATTTTACGTCTATCACCGATTCGCTGGGAAAACCGGTAAGCTTCGATTATTTTGAGGGGAGCAAATATACCGCCTACCTGAAAATGGCTGAGATAAAATGGAACCTTACCGATTATTTCACCTTCAGGTTCGGACAGCTTTTGAACACGCAATACCTCACTTTTCAGGATCAGTTTTGGGGTTTCCGTTATGTGGATGTTACCATGCAGGAAAAATTCAGGCTGGGGATGCCGGCAGACTTTGGAGCACAAGTGGATCTGAAATTGAAAGATAAATTACTGTATCAGTTTTCGGTGGTGAACGGTGAAGGACCATTCAGATATCAGGACAATGAAGGGGGATTTCTTTTTGCCAGCAACATCCAATATAATGCTGTTCCGGGCCTTACCGTAAAACTGTATGCCGACTTTGCCCCGGCTCCCGATACAGGTTTAATGGAAGGCGATAAGTCCGTAATTTCAATATTTGCCGGATATCAAAAAACTAAATACCGGATTGGCGGTGAATACAGCCAGATGAACCATTATCTTTACTCTTTCGATAAAAACCTTGAGGCGTGGTCAGTATTTTGTTCCGTATTGCTTATTAATAAACTTACACTTTTGCTGAGGTATGATCATCTCAATAAAAGCCATGCAGGTGTCATCGAAAAAATCGATTATTACATTGGTGGTTTGCAATATGAACCGGTTGAAAAATTCGCCACATCCATCAACTTCCGCTATTTTTCGCCGGATGAATTGCCGATGATTCTGGCAAGTTTTGGCTTGAAATTTTAATGGAATTTGGAAACTGGGATGGAATAGTTGAATTAAAAATACTATGCCTATTTGTAAATAAATAGCCAAGCTTCCCAAAACTTGAGGTAAAATATAGGCTCTTAAAGGTTATTATTTCTCAAATATTGGACTCTCGCCGGTTTGTATCAAAATTTTGTTTAAAAGGTGTTTTGAAAAATACCTGTCATTTGAAATCCAATTTTCAAAAATTGGTTTTAACTCATCGAGAAATCCTTTTTGCTTTGCTCTAATAAGCAAACCTATCGAACCAATACAATTTACATTTAAAGATTCTGCAACTTTTCGGGCTTTTCCATCGTCTATAAGCAAGTAATCCGCTTTCAATTCCTCATATAAAATTACATATTCTGATTCGCCATAATCCATGATCATGGAGAGGAAATTTTTTGATTTTATTTCCACTACCCTACTTTTTAAATCAGTGCGTATTGTTGAGTCAAAGTTCGGGTTTTCATATTTTATCAATTCTTCATAAACTGCTCCTGCAATATAAAACTCACTAAAAACTTTTGTAATGAGTTCAATTTTCCCAGCTAAACCCAGCGAAATTATGGCACCGGTATCTGCAATAATCAATTTCATGATTAGATTGTACTGAGTTTGTCAACATCAGACATCACCTGATCAACATCTGTTTCAGCAACAGATATTTTGTTTTTTGCAAGTGCTTTCTCAAATTCGAAACGCGTCAATCCTGAAAGTTGAATGGCTTTACCTATAGTTAATTTACCCTCCCGAAATAACATCATTGCGATCAAAGATTGAAAATGAATTTTCAACTCTTCCTCTGTTTCGTTAAGAGCGATTATCAAATCTGAGGGAACATCAAGTGGGATAGTTATATTTTGCATATCTTGAATTTTAAATTTAAAATCTTATTTCTGCCTCTATAGTCAAATTTATTTTACAAAATTAACAAACTTGAACGCCAGCTAATATAGAAAAATTACATCAGAAAATTGTTTCAAAAATGAAATGCCCCAAATATTTTTATCTAAATCCTTGCAAATTTTATTGCCAGCGTTGGATTGAAATATTAATGGAACTTCGAAACCGGAATGATTTCCACATTTTGGGTAAGCAAAAGCAGCTTCGCTTTTTCGAGATCTTCGGCAAAACCCAACAGAAATCCGCCACCCCCGGAACCACAAAGTTTCAGGTAATAGGTTCCCGAATCAATGCCAAGTTTCCAGATGTCAAGAAATGCAGCCGGAATCATTGGTTTAAGGTTGGACAACAGGAATTTTGAAAGCAATTTCAGGTTCAGGAAAAACTCTTTGAATTCACCTTTTATAATTGCTTCGATACTTCTGTTGGTGAAAGGGATCATTTCTTCGAGGATGAGTTTCTTAAAACTTTCCTGCTTGCACTGATCGAAGAAAAGGCTAACCAGAGGGCCGGTTTTCCCGGGTTTTCCGGTATTGATAAGGAAAATACCGCCGTCCTTGGAAAACTCCCTTGGAATCCCGACTGATTCGATGTGATGATCGGGCTTGATAAGCAAGGGATTGCGAATGTAGGAATTGAGCGGATCCATGCCCGAACTTACACCATGAAAAAACGATTCCATCTGGGCAAATATCCTTTTCAACATGTTAAAATCCTGTCGGCTCAGATGGTCGCCCTGTGTAATCCTGTCGAGGGCATAAGCTTCATAAATGGCGGCTACCAACGCTCCTGAACTTCCCACACCAAAACCTTGCGGAATAGAAGATTCAAAATACATCCCCGCCTCAATGTCTTTGCGAAGTCCGGTTAAATCAAGATCGAAAAGCAAATCATTTTGGGATTTTAATCTTTCAAGATTAACCAGAAAATCCCTGAGCGATTGATTTGAATCTTCTGCAAATTTCAGGTCGGTGTATTTATCTTCGTTGATAAAACTCAGTTCGCCCCTGAAATGTGTGTAGGGAACAGTAAGCGCCATCGAATCGCACATGATACTGTATTCCCCAAAAAGTAAAATCTTTGCGTAAAAAACGCCTTCTTTATTTATCATCACTAATTTATCCTTTGAGGGCCATTGCCCATTTTATCATAAATTATTTGGCCGGCTTCACACAAGGGTTTAAGCTCTTGCTCAATAAAGGCTCCTGCTCCTGCTCTTTCTGTTTCGGGATAAAGCACATGTACGTTAGGCCCCGCATCGAGGGTGAAACAAAGGTTTACCCCGGATTGTTCCCTGAAGTCCTGAATTTTTTTTATGATCGCCACGGTATTGGGTTTCATCAAGATGTAACCCGGGTTGGAAGCCATCATCATCCCATGCAGGGTTAGTGCTTCATTTTCTACAATGGCAATAAAATCTTCGGAGTTTCCGGTTTTAAGTGCATGAATCAGTTTCGCTAAGTTGGCTGAAGCCTGGCTGTATCGGGAACGGGCAAAAGGGTTTTCCTTCATTAATCCATGCCCGGCGCTACTTGAAACTTTTTTCTCGCCTTTGCTTACTATGAGAATTGTATCCTGAAAATTTTCAAAAAAAGGATGTACAGTAAATTGAACAGGGGAAGCAAACAAATCGGATGAATCCGGAATAAACTCAGATTTCCCCCAGCTCGACAATTTTCCGTAAACACTTCTTGAAGCACTCCCCGAACCGATTCGCGCAAAATGGGAAGCTCGTTGATAAAAATTTTTGTTTTCCTCCAGATTGTTTTTTGAAATATCATTTTCGATGCTGCACAGGCAAAGCGCCAGAGCGCTCATAGCCGAAGCCGAAGAAGCAATGCCGGCAGAATGGGGGAAGGTATTTCGGGATTGAATTTCAAAATCCAGGTACTTAACATAAGGAAGTTCATCAGCGATGATTTCCATGTACTTTGCGATTTTTCCGGCGAAAGCCTGATTTTTCTTATCCTCAAAATAAAACAGCATTTTTCCGGTGCCCGGCCTGTATTCAATTTTTGTCCGGGTTACTGATTCAGACAGGGTGATACTCAATGAAGCATTGGCAGGAATTTGAAATCCTTTTTTACCCCAATATTTTATCAGGGCAATATTGCTCGGGCTTTGCCAGCTTACCAGTCCGCTCTTTATTGAATAATCCGTTTTCATGGGTTTTTAAGTATTCAATTTTAATATGATTTCATCGTAAGGAAATGCTGTTTCGAGATATTTTGTTTCGAGATATTTTTTCAAATCCTTATAACTATTGCGCCAGGTAACCAACACAAAATCGCCGCCCCAGGCACCCAGCGATTTAACAGATCCCGGAAAACCGGCAAAAGTAGTTTCTTTAACAGTTGGCAACCCGAGTACCGCCGACATGATTTGTTCGTGTTCGTTCAAAAAAAATTCAAATTCTTCAAGGTCTTGAGTAGAGGTGAGTTCCCCGGATATTTCGGAAATGCGGTAAATTTCGGTTTCGCGGCCATTTAATCTGGTAGAGAAATCTATAATACTTTGTTGCGACTGTTGTTTTTTTCCCAGATAAACAAAATAAAGATTTTGAGAAAATCCGGGTACAAACCCGACTTTTTGGATGAGTGGCCGTTGGCTTTGAAGTGTGTAAAAAATTGGGCTTTCGGCAGTGGCACAGGCCACGTCATATCCCGAACCTGAGGAGGTTTTAAAGTGAAGCAGCATTGGGTCAGTCTGAAACCATTGAGCCACATTGGCAATAAGTGTAGAGCTACTGCCCAGACCCCAGTTCAGGTTAAAATCGACATGGGTTTCCACAGTTATTCCCTTGCTGCCTTGTAGAATTTTTGGATTTAAAATGTTTGCATTCTGCAGAATGATTGACAATGTTTTTGCTTTGACAAGGTCATTGGTTTCGATGATCTCAAAGTTTGAAATATCGAATTCCGCATCAAACCAAACCTGGTTTTGAGCAAAGGCTTTCCAGTGCAGGATAAAATCGGGATTTGAATCAGAGGTAATTTGGATTGTTTGCCCGAATTTTAAGGGTATCGCCAGGGCTTTAGCCCCCTTTAGCACAAGGTATTCGCCGCTTATCAAAAACTTACCGCTCGAATAATAGCTCAAATTTTTCAACTTCAATAGTTTTCGATTTTTGCTTCTTTTCGCAAACTGTCAACAAATTTTTTCACCGATGTATATGAAACTTTATCGTTGGCAAAATGTGCGACAGCAAGATTTTTTTCACGTTCGTTCAAATCGAATGAATTAAGGATGTTGAGCAGGTGCATTTTCATGTGACCCATTTGAATGCCTTTTGTTACCAGCGATTTGATGGCTCCGAAGTTATTGGCCAGACCCACCGAAGCTGCAATCATCATTAGTTCTTTGGCAGAAGGATTTTCCAGCAAGCGGAGCGAAAATTTAGCCAGGGGATGCAATGCTGTTAAACCGCCCACAGTCCCCAAAGCCAAAGGAACAGTTAGGCTATACTTAAATTTTCCACCTGAGATGTCGATGTCTGTAAGTGAACGGTAACGCCCGTCGCGTGCGGCGTAGGTGTGCCCTCCTGCTTCGATGGCTCTGAAATCGTTTCCCGTTGCAAGTGCAACAGAATCGATGCCATTGAAAATGCCTTTGTTGTGGGTAGCAGCACGATGTGGATCTACCTTCGCAATTTGCACAGCTTTTTCAAATTTCCATGCAAAATCCTCGGGGTCGTCGATGTCGCCGGCTTTTCTCAGGCATTCCACCGAGCATTCCACTTCTGTTTTCACCAGGCAGTCGGGGGTATAATTGGAAAGGATGGCCATGATTACCCTGCAATTTCTTTCTTCGCCATCGTAATATTCATTAACACGAAAATGTTCTTTCAGAATCTCTGCAAAATCTTCGAGACAGGAGTTGATAAAATTGGCTCCCATTGCATCCACAGTTTCGAAAGTAGCTTTAAGCTGGAAGTAATTTTCAATTTCATCGGTCATGTCCACCAATTCAATATCCAGGATACCGCCGCCTCTTTTTTCCATACTTTCGGTGTGGTGCTTTGTGCCTTTTAGCATTTCCTGCCTGAGAAACGGAAAAAGCGCCTGCAATTTTTCCACTTCACCCTTCCAAATAAAATGAACCTGGCCTACCTTGGTTGTGGAGATAACTTCGGCGCGGAAACCACTTTTATTTGACCAGAATTTTGCTCCGTTTGAAGCCGCTGCAACCACCGAGCTTTCTTCGATAACCATGGGCACAAGGTAGGATTTTCCGTTGATGACAAAACTGGGAGCAATGCCATAGGGAAAATAAAAATTTGATATCGTGTTTTCACTGAATTCGTCAAAAAGTTTTTGTTTGGCAGGATCATCGTGCCAGTAGCTTTTTAACTCTTCGATCACTTGTTCAGCATTCTCAAATTTACTCCCTACCAGTTCAAGCTTCGCATGCTTGTTTAATTTTGAGAATCCTGAAATTATATTTTTAGTACTCATTTTAAAAATTTGGTGCAAAAATAGGCTTTTGAAATTTAGCAGCACATTCAAAAAAAAAGAAGTGCATCCGGGAAACAAGACAAAAAAATAATTGTTTACGGATTTGTAGATTAAGGCATATAAAAATTGATAAATTCCAACAAATCAAGCATCTTTAACTGCTCTCATAAGGTATCATTCATGGTTTTTTAGGAGCCTGCTTCTCCCAAAAAGATTTCTCAATGTTCAAGCTGTTATCAATAAGCCCGGGATTGTCAGCTAATCCTTACTTCCCAACAATTTCTGCAACATAATCAAGCGGAGCATCGGGGCCAATGGGCAGGCCAATCATAAGCCAGAGTACAAGCATTATTGTCCAGATAATGAGAAAGGCAAATGAGTAGGGCAGCATGGTAGCGATGACCGTGCCGATACCTGCATCTTTTTGATATTTCTGCATAAAGGCAACGATAAGTGCAAAGTAGGACATCATGGGTGAAATAATATTGGTTACACTATCGCCAATGCGATAAACTACCTGTGTGAGTTCAGGAGAAAAGCCAAGCAGCATGAACATGGGAATAAATACAGGCGCCATGATCGTCCACTTGGCCGAAGCACTTCCCATTACCAGATTAATAATGGCTGTAAGAAATATAAAACCAACCAAAAGGGGAATGGTTCCCAAGCCAGATGCTTGTAAAAGATTGGCACCTTCCACCGCAAATATTAACCCGATGTTGGTCCATTTGAAGTAAGCAACAAATTGAGCCGCAAAAAATACAAGTACAATGTAAATACCAAGTGTTTCCATCGACTTTCCCATGCCTTTCATTACATCAGAATCGTTTTTAATGGATCCTGAACCCATCCCATAAGCTATACCTGCAATTGCTGCTGTGATAAAGATTATCGAAACAATGCCATCCATAAATGGCGAGTGAAGCAAACTCCCTGTTTGGCTGTCGCGAAGAAAACCATTTACCGGTATGGTGCCCCAAAGCATAAGTGCTGATAAAATAAGGAAAGAGATCAACGCATATTTCAATCCCTTTTTTTCCGGTTTGGTCAACTTATTTATTTTTTCAGGCTTTGCATCTCCAGTGTATTTACCAAGACGAGGGACTACAATTTTTTCGGTAACCCATGTTCCCGCGGCAGCAATAAAAAATGTGGAGGCGAACATGAAATAATAGTTGGCAGCGGGATTAACCATATAGTCGGGGTCGATAATTTGTGCTGCTTCCTGCGACAATCCTGCCAACAAAGGGTCGATGGTTCCAAGCAGAAGGTTGGCAGAATAGCCCCCCGAAACGCCTGCAAATGCTGCAGCCATACCTGCAATCGGATGTCGGCCCATGGCCAGAAAAATTATAGCTGAAAGTGGAACAAGCAACACATAACCCACTTCGCTGGCTGTATTGGACAGGATGCCTGCAAGAACAATGACGAAGGTGAGAATTTTTGCAGGTGCAGAAAGCACCAGCAGGCGAAGTGCAGTTCCGATCAGTCCTGTGCTCTCGGCAATGCCAATACCAAGCATGGCAACAAGTACAACTCCCAGCGGCGCAAAGCCTGTGAAATTTGTAACCATGTTGGTAATGATCATGTGTAAGCCATGAACGGTCATTAGGTTTACGGGTCTGATGGTTTCACCTGTTCCGGGATGTATTACCTCAAGATTGAAAAGGCTGGTAATGCCGGAGATGAGTATGATTAAGCCGGCGAAGATGGCAAACAGGGTAGCCGGGTGTGGCAGGGCATTCCCGGTTTTTTCGATGATAGTGAGAAATCTTGAAAAAAAGCTGCCTGAATCGGTGGTGTTTGTTTTATAGTTTCTGGACATCGGTCAGTAGTTTTGTGTTTTTTCACTATTTTTAGTGAAGAAAAATAACACCACCCGATTGTGATTGTTGAATTGGACTCAGTTTTTAAGAACCTTTAAATATCTATGGGCAATTTTTCACCCTCCGATTTTGAGATGACAACAGCTCCGCAACTATCACTCCATACATTAACGGAAGTGCGGAACATATCCAGAATCTGATCTACAGCCAGGATTAACCCAACACCTTCGAGAGGAAGGCCGACAGCCGAAAGAATTACAGTGATCATCACCAGGCCGGCCATGGGAATGGCTGCAGCTCCGATTGATGCCAGCAATGCCGTGCCCACAATAATAACCTGATTCATTACTGACATTTCTACGCCATAGGCCTGGGCAATAAACATGGCCGCCACACATTCGTAAAGTGCGGTTCCGTCCATATTTATGGTGGCGCCGAGGGGTAAAGTAAAACTGCTGATCTTGTTGCTGACACCTGATTTTTGCTCAACTGCATTGATGGTCAGGGGCAGTGTGGCTCCCGAAGAAGCTGTTGAAAATGCGGTGAGCAAAGGGGTGGTCATATTTCTGAAATGAGCCCAGGGTTTTACTTTTCCCACAAACCTGGTTATGAGTGGTAAGGTGATGAATGCATGTATGGCAAGAGCAATTACCACAGTTCCCATATAAAGACTCATGCTCGAGATCAGCCCCAACAGGTTATCCTGATCGGCAACTACTTTCGAAACAATGCCAAAAATTCCAAGAGGGGTAAATTTTATGATGAAAAGTACAATTTTCATGATGACTTCAAAAATCGAATTGAAAAAGTCTATCATAAATTGTTTGGGTTTGTCGTCAACTTTGATGATGAAAAATCCAAAAAGCATGGCAAAGAAAATTATCGAAAGCATATCCGCATCAGCCAGAGCCCTGAAAATATTATCGGGAACAATGTCGGTAATAATTTCAAGAAAACTTTTTTGCTTGTCAACCAGGCCCCCGACTTCAGCAGTCAAGTTGATTTCGGCACCTATGCCCGGTTTAATAATGTTTACAAGCACTAAGCCGGTAAGAATGGCAAAAATGCTGGTAGCCACATAATAACTCATGGTTTTTAGCCCGAGCCTGCCAAGCGTACTCCCTGAGCCAATATTGGTTACTCCCGAGATGAGTGAACTTAAAATTAGCGGAATGATAATCATTTTCAATGCCCTAAGAAAAATGATTCCCATCCAGCTCACGGCATCAATGGCTTCGTTGCGGTAACTTGCCCTGACAATCACCGGATAATAGTTTTTAAATTCAGCCGGGCTGAGTTTGTTTTCAAGAGCTTCTTTCAGTGCTTTTTGGGTTGAAAATGTTTTGTCCTGAAGCTCGCTCAATTTTACCAGTATTTCAGAATTAACAAGCTTTTTGCTCAGATACTTCTGAGTGGCCTCATTAAGATGATAAGTTGTTGGGAAAGTGATGCCATAAAGGATGGCAAGAATCAGTGCGATCAGAATTTGCCAGTGCAGTGCGATTTTTCTCATGAAGTATTTTACTTTAAAATATCAGTGCTTTTAAGGAAGCTAAACTACAAAAATATTTATTCAGGGTGAATTAAGTGTTTTAACATGAAGTGATATTGGCTCAGTAATGAAATATTGCCTAATTTTGTTGATCAATCTTCAAAGGCAAAAATATATGAAAATCAGGAACTTGTTTTTACTTACCGCATTACTCTCTCTTAACTTTACCCTAACTGCTCAGCACCAAAATGTAATGATCAGCAATTCAAATTCTCCGGAAGAGCCGAGTATTTATATCGATCCCAACAATACCGACCGATTGATTGCAGGTGCGAATATCAACAATGTCTTTACCTCTGAAGACGGCGGCCTATCATGGAATGTAGGTATTCTTTATTCCGCTTCCAATGGCGTTTGGGGCGACCCCGTAACCATTGTCGATAACGAAGGAAACTACTTGTTTTTTCATCTTGCAAATCCTCCCGGGGGCAACTGGATCGACAGGATTGTTTGCCAGAAATCCACCGATGGCGGACTTACCTGGAACGATGGCTCATACATGGGATTGAATGGTGCTAAAGCCCAGGATAAACAGTGGATTGTGATCGACCGCGAAAATGAAAATATTTATTCCACCTGGACGCAGTTTGATGATTATGGAAGCTCAAACCCAAATGACCGAAGCAATATCATGTTTTCAAAATCTACAGATGGTGGCGAAAGCTGGTCACCTGCCCTACGCATCAATGAGGTTGACGGCGATTGTATCGACAGCGACAACACCACCGAAGGTGCTGTGCCTGCAGTTGGTCCCAACGGAGAAATTTATGTGGCCTGGGCTGGTCCCGAAGGTATTGTTTTCGACCGTTCGCTCGATCAGGGAGAAACCTGGCTCGAGAACGATATTTTTGTAAGTGATTTTCCGGGAGGATGGGATTACGCTATTCCGGGCATTTATCGGGCCAACGGACTCCCAATTACGGTTTGCGACCTCAGCGGAGGCGAAAACCACGGGACAATTTACATCAACTGGAGCGATCAAAGATATGGCGAGGACGATACAGATGTATGGCTCGTAAAATCAACAGACGGAGGTAATACCTGGAGTGAGCCCATTCGTGTAAATGATGACCCGCCGGGCAAACAACAGTTTTTTACCTGGATGGCCATAGATCAGGTTACCGGATACCTGCATTTTGTGTTTTACGACCGCCGCAATTACAACGATCAAAATACGGATGTTTATATGGCTTTTACCAAGGATGCCGGAAACACATTCACCAACTACAAAGTCAGCGAAGAACCCTTCCTGCCATACTCAAATGTCTTTTTTGGTGATTACAACAACCTTTCTGTTCACAACGATGTAATCCGCCCAATCTGGACCAGGCTGCACAACGGCAATCTAAGTGTGTGGACTGCCATTATCGATCCGTTAATTACAAAGGTTGATGATCTTCCTGTTACAGGCATACCTTTTGCCCTGGAACAAAACTATCCTAACCCATTCAGCGAAAGCACTTTCTTCTCGTTTAAAATCAGGGAAAGATCAATCATTACCTTAAAAATTACAGATATTTATGGGCGCGATGTAATCAAACTGATCGATCATGAAACTATGGATGCAGGCAAATATTTTGAGCATTTTAACGCCGCATACCACAATTTACCCTCCGGAGTTTATTATTTCTCGCTTACCGGTGATAACCTGAATCAGGTGAGAAAAATGGTAATTGAGAGATAAATTAAACAACAGGATGGCACCCAACAGCCATCCTCTAATTAAATGCAATAATTCGGGCTGGTTTTTATCATTGTCTAAATTCCTGTAAACCTGTAATTTGCTATTTGAATTTTTATTTTACTTTTGCAGATTATTTTTCAAAGTACTATTTGATAAATTAGATTGATGGACGATCAACTCAAACAAATTCTCTCAAGTATCAGGAAAATGGCCCTCGAAGAAGGCATTGATTCAATTTCTGTGAAAACAATTTGCAGTAAGCTCAATATTTGTGAAGATACACTCTTTAGTTATGTTAAGGATGAAAACGATCTGGTGAGTAAAGTACTCGAATTTGAAAGGAGCAGCTTTTCTGAAATATTCGATGAGTTTGATTTTGAGGGCATGAATGCCATAGATATTTTGATGATTGTAAGCAAACAAATGGCAGCAAAGTATTATGATTTAACACCTACCATCAGTATTTTGCTCAAAGAAAAATTCCCGGATATTTATCAGGCTCATTTCCAAAAAAGAATGGATTTTATTTTCATGAAAATCCAGATCAATCTGCAAAAAGGAATTTCTCAGGGCATGTATCGCGATGATTTAAGCATAGAGCTTGTTGCAAGGCTTTACATGAGCCGGCTTGTTGATATCCACAACGAAGAAATTTTTCCATCCGGTCAGTTTTCGTTCTCTACAATCTTCGAAGTGATGTTCGAAAATTTTGTAAGAAGTATTGCCACCCCCGAAGGTTTGAAATACTTTGCCAAAAAGAAAAGAAACCTGAGGCTCAAATAGCCGTAAGAATTAGTAAACCTTTTTTATTTTCCCTCAAACAACATTTTGCTTTTGATGTGGTTAATTAGCCACACCGGAAACGTTTTTTGTGTTAAACGTTTCCGTGAGTAAAAACGAAAAAATACAAAGTCATTGGAAAATAACGAATCAGCAGAAAAACTCGATTTTATTCTCAACGAAACCGCAGAACTCTTTAGGAAGTACGGAATCAGAAGTATTTCGATGGACGATATTGCCCGTGAATTGGGCATGTCAAAAAAAACCCTCTATCAATTCGTAAGCAGCAAAGCTGATTTATTGGAAAAGGGTTTTCAAAAATTCCATGAAAATTTCGTAATGTCCGTCCGGGAGATATGTAATCATAACTTGAATGCCATTGATGAATTGCTCGAAGTGAGTAAACTTGTAAATGTTGAGTATAAAAAGTACAATCCATCCGGAGTTTTCGATTTACAAAAATATTATCCTGAAATTTTTAACAAACACATTAAGGAAGAAAAACAATTTACATACGACATGATTATCCAAAACCTGCAAAAAGGCATCCGGCAGGGGCTTTATCGCGGGCAACAGGATATCGAGTTGGTGGCCGGCCTGTACATACAAAAAGTTGAAAGTATTCATACAGAAAAGTTCATGAATCAGGCTGGATTATCCATGGATAAAATTTTTGAGGTCATGTTCGAGAATCATATCCGCGGAATTTCAAATCTTCAAGGGATTGCTTATTTTGAAGAACGTAAACAACAATTAAAATTTGAATAGAAGCATGAAAAAATTATTTTTAATGATGCTTATACCTCTTTGGCTGATATTGCCTGAGGTGAAATCGCAGCAGCAACCAACTGATTCTACCGTCAGATACTTCAGCCTGGAAGAAGCCAGACTGTTCGCCAAAGAGAACAACTACGATGTAATCAATGCACTCAAGGACATCGAAAGCGCCCGCGAAAAGGTGAAGGAAACAACAGCCATAGGCTTACCGCAGATTAGTGGATCGGTTGCATACAACGATTTTATCGACATCCCGACCCAGCTCATTCCTGCCGAGTTTCTCGATCCAACCAATCCTGATCTTGCAGGAACATTTTTCCCTGTAAAATTCGGAACAAAATATAATATGAATGCTTCGGCAACAGCAAGCATGTTGCTTTTTAGTGGCGAGTACATCGTGGGATTGCAGGCTTCGAGAGTGTTTGTGGATTTTTCGCAAAAGCAATACGACAAGATGGTGCTCCAGTTGGACAAGAGCGTGGCGGAATCTTATTATATGGTGCTCATTGCCGAAAGAAACAAAGTAATCATTGATTCCACACTGGTTTCGCTTCTGGAAATCCGGATAGCCAACGAAGCTTTGTACGAAAATGGTTTTATCGAAGATACCGATGTTGATCAGGTAAACCTTCTGATTTCTGATTTGCAGGCTACATTGATAAATATCGACAACAATTTATCCATCTCAAAAAACCTTTTGAAATTTACTATGGGTCTAAAGCTGGAAAATGAAATTGTGCTCACCGATAATCTTGACGACCTGCTGGCAAACGTGGATAAAGAAGTCCTTTATCAAACACCTTTCGATTATCGAAAAAATATTGATTACAAGATTTTGGAAAACCAACAGGAATTGGCCTACCTCGATCTGAAACGTTATAAATCCCAATACCTGCCAAGCTTGTACACATTTTTCACTTTTCAGGAAAATGCCTACCGTCAGGACTGGAATTTTTTGAAAAGTGGAGAGGAATGGTACAAAACCACCCTTTGGGGCGTGCAATTAGATGTCCCGATTTTTCAGAGTGGGGCGAGATCAGCAAAGGTGAGCCAGGCAAAAATCCAATTGGATCAGCTCCAGGTTATCGATCAAAAACTCAGGTCAGGCCTCGAAATTCAGGTAAGTACCGTAAGAAACAATTTCTTAAATTCCTGGAAAGTATATCAAAACAAACAGCAGGGGCTTGAGCTTTCGCTGAGGATTTACCGCAAAACCCAGCAAAAGTTGCTCGAAGGCGTTTCATCATCCATCGAGTTGCAGCAAAATTACAATCAATACCTCAATGGTGAAAGGGATTATGTGATGTCCATCCTCGACCTGCTCAACAACAAACTTGAACTTGAAGAACTTTTAACAGAGTACAAAAACTAAATTCTTTAACCGGAAAACCAAGAGTCGAAAATGAAAAATATTTCAAATCAGCATAAAGAAATTAAACAGATGAAAACAAAGCAATTTATTGATAAAAAGTTGGTAATGCCTTACAGGCCAATAATGATCATCGCTATCCTTGCCATCATTTTATATTCGTGCGGCGGGCAGGTTGATCAATCTGCACGGCTTCAGGAATTAAAAAAACAAAGGGATGATCTCAACAAAGAGATTAAAGCACTCGAAAAAGAGATCGTTAACAAAGGCGGGACAATTGATGCAGGTATTAAAATACCTACGGTAGTGGCACAAAAAATTCAGCCGGAAGTATTTAGCCACTTTATCGATGTCAGGGGAAATGTGGAATCGGATAACAACATTTTTGTTCCGGCCATGCGTCCGTATGTCGTTACAAAAATCCTCGTCCGCGAAGGCGACCACGTTTCCAAAGGGCAATTGATGGCGGAGCTCGACAATGAGAGTATCAGCCAAACCATCAGAGAAATTAAAAATGGTCTCGAATTGGCTACTACCCTCTTCGAACGCCAAAAAAATCTCTGGGAAAAGAAAATTGGAACAGAAGTACAGTATTTACAGGCAAAGACTTCAAAAGAAGATTTGGAAATAAAACTTAAAACTGCACAGAACGAATTGGATAAAACCAGACTTTATTCGCCCATCGATGGCATTGTTGACCTGGTGGTGATAAAGGAAGGCGAGGCAGCAGTTCTGAATTTGGGAGCCATCAGGGTATCCAACCCTTCCTCCCAAAAAGTTGTGGCCAAAGTTTCCGAGAACTATATCACCAATGTCATGCGTGGAGACAAAGTAAGCGTTTACCTTCCAACAATCGATCTCACCTTAACATCTGTAATTTCGGCTGTTTCGCAGGTTATCGATCGTGACAACCGCACCATTGATATCGAGATTAAATTGCCGGATGATAGACGTATCAGCCCCAACATGCTTGCTGTTGTTACACTGAACGATTATTCCAATCCATCGGCAGTATTGCTGCCAATAAATGCCATTCAGCGCAGCGAAAGCAGAGATTATGTGTTTATAGCAAAAAAAATAAACGACAATTGGATTGCTGAACTCAGGGATGTGGAAATTGGAAAATTCGGTCAGGAAAAGGTTGAAATCAAAGGGGGTCTGATGAAAGATGACATCGTAATCACTTTCGGATTCAACAATATCTCGGTTGGCGATCCTGTGAACCTGACTTTTGCCCAATATTAAAATTTGAAAAATATCATTTTGATGATAAAAACTTTTTCATGATGAAGAAAGAAAAAGAATTCGGCCTTACCAATATGGCCATCAACAACAGGGTTACGGTGTATATTTTTACTGTGATCATGATTGTTGCAGGTGTGATAGCTTATAACTCAACCTCCAAGGAAAGTTTTCCCGAAATAACCTTTCCCTACTTCTCGGTTTCTACCATTTATGTGGGAACTTCGCCTGAGGATATGGTAAATCTTGTTACCCATCCCATCGAAAAGGAGCTGAAGAGTGTAAAAGGGGTAAAAAAAATCAGCAGTAAATCGCTTCAGGATTTCTCCCTGATTTTTGTTGAATTTGAAACCAACGTTGACGAAAACCGTGCCATGCAGGACATGAAGGATGCCGTGGATAAATCAAAGCCAAACCTGCCCCCTGAGCTGGCCGTAGATCCCAACGTTTTGCCAGAGGTAACCCGGATCGACCTGTCGGAAATACCTGTGCTCAACATCAGCTTATCAGGAAACCTTGGCCTGGTGAAGATTAAAGAATATGCAGAAGATTTGCAGGATCGTATAGAAGAATTGCAGGAGATTACACGCGTGGATATTGTGGGTGCCCTTGATCGCGAAATTCAGGTTAATGTTGACTTATATAAAATGCAGGCGGCAGGTGTGTCCTTCGATCAAATTGTAAACACCATCCGTATGGAAAACATGACCATCACCGCCGGTATGCTTGAGGTGGGTACGATGGAAAGAAATATGCGAATTGTAGGGGAATTTGAAAACCCCAACGAGCTGAGGCATTTACTGATAAAGGAAGGCGTGTATCTGAGCGATATTGCACAAATTGTGGATGGTTTTAAAGAACGCGAAAGTTATTCCCGCATGGACAGTAAGGATGTGATTACCCTCAATGTGATTAAAAAGAGCGGAAAAAACCTCATCGATGCCATCGACAAAATAAAGGTGATTTTAAAAGATTTTGAAGATGATATTCCCCGAAATCTTCAGGTAAAAGCAACAGGCGACCAAAGCACCATGACCCGAAACAACGTTAGCAACCTGTTCAACACAATTATTCTCGGATTCCTGGTTGTTACACTTGTGCTGATGTTTTTTATGGGAATCGATAACGCATTGTTCGTCGCTGTGGCTATTCCCCTTTCGATGGTCATTGCATTTATTTTTGTACCACTTGTAGGTTTCACGATGAATATGGTGGTGTTGATGGCCTTTATTCTGGTACTGGGTATTGTGGTGGATAACTCCATTGTAATTGTCGAGAATATTTATCGGAATTACATGAACACGCCGAATCTTTCCATAAAGGATGCCACCAGGCAATCGGTTGGTGAAGTGGCATTGCCCGTTTTTACAGGCACATTAACAACCGTTTTGCCCTTCATTCCGCTGGCTTTCTGGCCCGGAATCATTGGTAAGTTCATGCTCTTTATTCCTGTTACTCTCATCATTACACTGCTGGCTTCCATGTTGGTAGCCTACGTTATGAATCCTGTTTTTGCAGTGTCGTTTATGCGCTATCGGGGCGAAGAGGCTCCCAAGGCCAAATTGTATAAAAAGGAATCCATTTTCCTTTTGGCAATAATTATTCTGGCCATCATCATGTATTTTACTGGCGTTTTTTGGGCCGGCAATTTTCTGGCCTTCATTGTGCTGATGTGGCTTTTTACCAAATTTGTTATTTTATACCTTATCGAAAAATTTCAGAAATACGTTATCCCGAAAATGATGTCAGGATATCGCAAAACGCTCGACTTTGTTTTGAAAGGAATTATGCCACATGCTATCATTGGTCTAACGGTTGTGCTCCTGATTTTTACTTTTTTTATGATGAGCGTAAAACCACCTAAAATTGTGTTTTTCCCGGAGGGAGATCCCAATAGTATTTTTGTGTACATCACCATGCCAACAGGCAGCGATATCGAATTAACCAACAGGGTGACAAAACAGGTTGAGGACAGTGTTTTTGCTATCATTGGCAGAGATAATCCCGATGTGGAATCGGTAATTACAAATGTGGCTTTAAATGCCGGACAGGATATCTTCGAAAGAACCACTCAGGCAAGGCTTGCAAAAGTTGCAGTGAATTTCGAGGAATATCAGTTTAGAACAGGACAAAATACTACTGAAATTTTAAGTGAAATGAGAACCCGGATACAAGGAATTCCGGGAGCACAAATTATTGTTGACAGAGAATCTTCGGGACCT
>JAIOZV010000066.1 GCA_021740425.1 Bacteroidales bacterium
ATAGCGAATGCCGAAAAGGTGTAAACATAAGAAACGCTGCTATTTTGTGATAATTCAGCCATCAGATTTGAATGCAGGTGAATATCTGCCAAAGGCTGAAGAAAAGCATTAAATTCCATTTGAAAGTTTTCGAAAATTTCTGGTGATTCGCCGGATTCGATGATAATCTTTTTCATTATCACCTTTTCAATTTTATCTTCAAACAGTTTTTCATCAGTATTTTCGGCCAGTTTGATGTAGGTATAAAATGCCTGTGAGCCCCAGTTTCCCTGATTTCCGGAGGGGTCGATTTTATCTATGGATGTCCATGAAATTACTGCCGGAAAATCGAAATGCGAATTATTCGGGATGTCTTCGATAACGGCAGGTATGCGAAGGTTAAATTCATTGTTAAGTTCTATAATTTCACCAACAGGGTTTAGCTCTCCAAAGAATTTTTGAGCCATCGAAGAAGTTATTACTATTGATAAGGGTTCATAAAGTGCGGTATGCAATTCGCCAAATTTTGGCTTAAAATCGAAAATATCAAAAAATGATGAATCGGCCATGATCAAATCGCTTTGGTAAAACTTTTTATCATGGCTCGATAGTAGAGCTTCCTGGCTGATATTTCTTATCCTGACTGCATTTTTCACCTCCGGATATTCATTTTTTAGTGCCGGCGCAAGGGGAGCGGGACTAACTGCTGCATTAAAAAAATCTCCTGACATTCGGCCATCCACAGCCACACGGTATATTTGTTCGTGATGGTTGAAAAAGCGGTCGTAGCTTAACTCATGGTTGATGTAAATGAGAATCAGAATACTTGCAGACAAACCAATGGCAAGCCCCAGCATGTTGATAAATGTAAAACTCTTGTTTCGAGATAAATTCCTAACTGCAATTTTGAGGTAGTTTTCTATCATATTCAAAAAATTTGTTTCGGATTAGCACTTATTGTGCCATCAATCCCAACCAATTGAATTGTAAAACATTAACACAAAGTCCATTGATCAACTCAAACAATTGGTGTTCGCTCAGGGTGATATTTTGTGCGGAAACGTTCAGGCTGAAGTATTTGTTTATGATATCCCAAAAAAGTAAAAGCCCGCTAAACCAGCGGGCTTTTACAATGAAAAAATCAAAATACACTATTCAACAATAAGCTTTTCAATAATCAGGCCTTTATCATTTGAAGCCTTCATGAAATACACACCTTTTTCGAGCTTCGACAGATCGATTACATCATTTCCGTTTATGTTGCCGGTAAAGGCAATTTGACCGGCGGCATTGATAATTTCAATCGTGTACTCTGCATTCGAGGTAATATTGAGTTGACCGCTGGTTGGATTTGGATAGGCAAAGAAACCGGTATTGTCTTGTTCGCCAAATCCTAAGGCACCAAGTTTCAAATCGGTAATCATTGATAATCCACCGGGCTCAAAAGCTCCCTGGTTGAAGTTACCGCTAAAAGTTACATCAAGGTGATAAACCTGATCTTCAGCGGCTTTATAAACCATAAACGACATCGCCTCACCGGTGTTGAGGCCATCGGTTTCAGGCGTGGTAAAGTCATCGCCATTGGCAATTAAAGCCAAATTTGAGAGGTCTCCGTTATATTGGGAAATTCCCATAATGTTTCCGTTGGCACCAAACAACCCGATATAATCTCCGGGTTCAAGAATTTGCAGTGCATTTTTATCGATCGAAATAATATGGGGGTTTCCTGTATTCACCACATTTTGCCATGGCGAATTATTAACAAATGGAATTGTTGGATTACTATTAGCAGCAGCTTTTGCAGCAAAGTCAACAGTTACAGGATTTACTAAATTTACAAGGTATCCTACGCCGGGTTCAAGAGTAACTATGGTATTGAGACCACCTTCGGGCCAGAACACGGTTTGTTCCTGAAAGTTGAATGCATATAGCAAATTATCACCCATTTCAGTAAAAATATCAGTTGGGATTTCCTCTGGTGAAAGCATTGGCATGTAGCTGATTCCGGCGGGCAGATCAACCGTTGTTTCGGCCTGCGTACCAAAAATTTCGAGGATTGTGGGTTGCAGAATTTTAATTTTATAACCAACATAGGAATTCCAGTCGCCAATAATATTAATGCCTTGTGAAGGCCAGTACAATCCACCCACCGAAATCATGATGGCCATATCATCTTCAATTCCGGCCAACACTGTTTCGAGAGCCGGATTCTCCGGAATAATATATGAGGAAATGCCAAGCCATCCTGCCATGAGTTCAATTTGTTGATCAACATCACTGGCAAAGGTTATCATAACCGGAATTTCGGCAGTAGGCACTTCATACTGATCGATGAGCACACCATTATACACATAACTTCCCAAGGGATAATCCCCCGGAACCATTAGTAAAAGTTCTCCGTTTCCTGCAAGGTATTGCAAGCCGTCAACCAACGAGAATGTTTGTTCATCTTCTCCTTCAACTTTTATAAAGAATGTGGGTTCATTTCCGTTGATAATTTCCCACATAATGCCTTGCCAGCCACCTGCACCTTCAACAACTCCGCGGGCTGCCCAATAATCATAAAACCCTTCGGGAACCGATGCCGGATCAAGGTAGAACGGGAACAGGTCGTTCATCAGGATAGTGTTTGCCATGGTTTCTTCACCCAGATTGAGGTAATAGTGCTCGATCATCTCGTCCAACCTTACCACATAACCATCTGATAAATTACCAAGTGCAGGATTCCATAAAACTTCATCCTCTGAAACAATGAGATCGGCCTGCAACAATTCGGGATTGTAGAATGTGATCATGATATCAATCTGATCGGACATTACATTGTTTTCACTTTCAATAAAGCCTGAATAGCTGTAAGTACCGGGCCAGTAGTCACCGTTAACCCTCAGGTAATCTTCAACGCCGCCAAGCAAATATTGTAAACCGTCAATAAGCATAAATGCCTGATCTTTTGCATTGGTAACTTTAATATAAAATGTAGGATTATTTCCATTGATAATTTCCCACATTACGCCCTGCCATCCTGTTGCACCTTCAACTACACCTTTGTTAGCCCAGAATTCGTAAAAACCATCAGGCACATTCGCGGGGTCGAGATAAAACGGGAACATATTCTCGGCAAGTGGCATATTGGTTTGGGTTTCGTTACCAAGGGTCAGATAATAATAAGGTGTATTAATATCCATGCTGATACTGTATCCTGATTCCAGGGATCCATCAGTATTCCACCAAATCATTTGATCTTCGCTACCTTCGAGGTCGGCCACAATAAAGAATGGGTAGGGTGCAGCCTCCTGGGTAATTGTAAATATCTCTTCGGCATTGAGCGCTCCCGGAGCTGCTATGGTAATTTCGGCAGTTCTTTCAAGGTCGCTGCCATTGGCAAGATATGTGAGGGTAACCATGCCTTCACCACTCCCATTCATTGGATCGGCAGTAAACCAATCTGCATCATACGAGAGTTCCCAATCGGCCCCAACCATTCCTGTAAATTCTATGTCGAAGGTTGTAGTACCGTTTGATGGCGGCACCACAACGGCATCCGGATTAATGATCATGTCGGGGCTTCCGAGCTCTATGTTTACTGCCATTACCTGATCGGCAGCCTGCACAGTAACAACACCTTCAAACAATCCCGGATCAAATGTCAGGTTGGCAGGGGTTACAATGGAAACTTCTACTGTTTGCGATTCGCCGGCAAGGATGATTTCGATATAATCCGGAGTAACAGTAATATTTGCTGCCGGAATAATATTTCCAAACTGATCCACTAAATCTGAGGGGAATAAGTCAAGATCGAGCAAAGGTGTTTCACCTCCAACTTCCATAATATCGAAGGTTAAATCGAAGGTTTGGCTGTATTGGAATGGATTTACCGAAAGAATTTGAGGATCAAATTGCATTTCAGGAAGTGGGGTGGGCGGAACTACAATAATTACGTTAAGCCCTCCTATGGCATTCACAAAACCCGTAGCACCTATGGGCGTATATGGAGGAGCATTTTCAATTGCGAAACACTCCTCATCGGTCAAAATATCTTCCAGATAGGTTCTATAACATAATTCTCCGGTAGCGGGTTCAAGGCAAACATTTTTGATTTGAACACTATAATTTGTTGATTCCTGAACTTCAACAGTCAGTTCATACAGATCAGGTGTAGTAGATGTCCATTCTGACAGTGGTATATTTGTGTACCACACGCCATTGTCTCTGCCGGCAGCATTTCCCTGCTCATCAAATACAGTGAACTCAAAACATTCATCTTTGCTTCCTCCGTATGTATTATCAAATGAAACTTTAAGGGTACTGCCAAGTGGTACCGATTGAGTTTGAAGGCAAAGCAGCGCAAGGGCAGTTTCCATGTTGGCTCCCTGGCCGCCCCATCTGTCCCAATAATAGGTGTCGCCACTTGTGTAATACTGGCTTTCGATAGTATTGTAAAGGTAAACATACCAATCTCCACCTGAAAAAATAGTTTGATTGCTCAAGGCCATAGCTTTTGCAAATCCATACAGGTAATAATAATATCCGCCTCCGCTATATATCTGATTGCTGCCGATGCTTGACAAATCTATCAATTGGCCAAGGCTGAAGGTTTCGAGATAGTTGAGAAACTGCGTTTTTAATGCTGCTGCAGCTCCAACACCGTGACTGCCTGCCAGCACTGAACCCCATACCCCGGCGCATGTCATCCCCTGTGGACGGGTGTTATAATCCTGGTAGCCAATACGGGCATTATTTCCTGAAACGCCCTTTTTGTTATTCATATAGGTATAAATCTTATTCCAGATATCTTTATCAGTGTAACCTACTGCATCCAATGCAAGATAAACCCACTGATTAACCGACATATCTCCATTGTATGTACTTGTGTAGCTACGGCTGTATCGCCAGCTAACTGCGTCCCAGGCCACATCTACATCCTGGGTGTAGTAATTCACCGCCAGATCAACGGCATTCTGAATATCTGTTGCCAGGGTTCCTGAAATAAAACCACCGCCTGATAAGGGAACTTCCAGAGCAAGGTTTAATGCTTCGATAGCCATAGCCGTTTCGTAGCCCTGCGACCAGTTGCCTATTTTTCCGGTTTCGGTGCCTGTAATGGTTTGAAGCCCTAAAAGATAATTAATGGCATTGGTCACTACCGTTCCATAAAGAGGATCATCAATATTATGACCATTTTGCAAAAATGCCTGTAAACACAATGAGCTTATTCCAGCTCCACCCCAGTCACCAACTGCTTTTGACAATTGAGGGAAGTTTTCAGGATCGATACTGGTTCCCTGGCCAGGCTCATATCCTTTAGATGTACTTTGGGTTGAAGCCAGATAGGCAAGCCCCTTGTCGATGAGGATGTTCGACTTCTGAGCTTGCGTTTGCAAGCTAAAAAGCATAAAGCATCCAGCCATGAACATGATTAGTAAACTTTTAATTTTCATAGTTAAGCCTCCTAAATTTAATTTAATAATAACGATGTAGGTTTATTTAGATTTAAAAATCATTTTACGTTTTTTATTGGTGGTGCTCTCAGGCAAACCTGCAATTTCCTCCAAAGCCAATATGGCATAGGCAGTTACCAACACAGGGTTATTTTCCCACCAACGGCCATTTTCATTCATCCAGAATCCTTCGGGGGTTTGTATTTTGAGCAACTGATTTGCCAGATCGTAACGCCAATCGTGTGAATTCCCATCCAAATCCTGGATTTCTTCTTCGCCAAATAAATTTAATGATTTGGCCATGGTTTGATAGTAATAAAATAGTCCCTGATCTCCCATTCCCGGGGTTGTTTCGACAGTATAATTTGACCTGATCCAGTTGTAGGCTGCTATAACCCTTTCATCGTCCTTTTCAAGTTTAGCATAAATCATGCTTTTCAAACCTGCATAGGTCATGCTTCCATAGGAATCGGTTCCTCCTGCCTTGCTTTTACCTGGCTCGTACATAAAGCCTCCATCATTCTGCGAATATTCTTCCGGGTTTACACTTTGAAGGTTTTGGCATTTAGCCAGAAAAACCAGCGCTTTATCATAGAAAAGCTTCTTTTGGTGCATCCTTTCCTTTTCTTCATCACTCAACTGTTTTTCAGCATCCGTTGCCTTCATATCATCAAGAGCCATCGATTCGATGGCCCACTGCAGGTTCGACAAATCAGGCCGCTCATCGCCTCCATAGCCAACACCGCCATAAAAAATACTATCGGTGGTAAAATCATCACTCTCATCAATCTGAAGCCCGATTAAATAATCCTCGGCATTTTTTATTATTTCATCAAATCCTGCAAAGTTTGCATCTTTGAAAGCGGTAAGACAAATTGCGGTATTGTAATTGGGCATGTCGTCGAGGAAGATACTCCCATCGGGTTTTACACAACTTTTTAAAAATTCAAATCCATTTTCAATAACGGGTTCGTTGATCGAAATACTGGGATGTGCACGCAGGTATGAAGATAAAACCAGAGCGCTTATTGCAGGATAATGCTGCCAGGAACCATCATCTTCCTGCTGTGCATAAAGCCACTTCAGGCCTTCCTTGATGGAGTGATCGATTTCCCTGGCTGTTGACAGATCAACCTTTTCAGAGTTTTGAGCTATCAGATACTGCCCGCTTATCAGGATAGAAATAAGAAAATAAATGAGTGTAGATTTCAAATTCATATACTATTTTTTAATTTTTTCGACTATGAGGTTCACCTGTTTTCCAACAGTTAATTTGGCATCCTTATTCACATAATACAATTCATCATTAAACTTCGATGTTGTGTTTAGCTCCATCAAAGCCATTTGATCGTGGTAGGTTGCAATCATTGAAACATCTGCATCAAGAACAATAAAGCCTTGTTTATGGGTAACAGGCCCCCTGAACAACCAGCTTGTTGGCTTCATTTCCCGGTTGATGGTTTGATCGTATATAAAATTTTCGAGGGGCCTTTTTGTCGTTGTGCCCTCCACATCCCACGAAAGAAACAGTAAGACGCTGTCGCCTGATGTTTCGATGGTGGCCAGTTGCGATTGAATATCAACTTTGCTTTCATCATCCGGAATTTCATTCACCGGATCCAAACCAAGCAATAACATGGCTGTTTGAAATTCGAGTGGGGACACATCTGTAACAAGGAGGCTTTCGTGTAGTTTGCCTTCTTTGCGGCATAGTACAACCTCGATCAATCCTTCGCTCATATTAATTTTGCATGGCAGGGTAACCGAACCTTTGCCAACATCAATGGTCATTTCCTTTAAAGCATAAACATCTTCTCCGATTTTTTTCAGGATATCTTCGGGGTTATCAGCTTGGGCAATCACGAGCATGGGCAATATGAAAAAAATTAACCCGTGAAATGCCGTTTTCAAAATATGATGCAAACATACTTTGCTTCGGTTATTTTGATGGTTTCTATTCATTTTAATCTTTATTGATGATTTCAACTTTGACTTGGCCTCACAATATTAATTAAAGTCTGTAAATTATCAAAATTTTACTTTTACAATTTTATAAGAAAAGCGCAGGCGGATTTTATTCAAAGTTGATATGCAGGAATTTCGATTTGTAAATCGTCCTGGATGCCGCGTTTAATCGCACATTCAGGATATTCATATATTCTAAATAATCGGCTTTGAAAAAATCCAATTCATCGAAATTAGTAAATTTTAACATTCCCAATACTGCAATTGTACGGGCAAAAGGCCTAACCACCACTTAAACACTTAAAAGTTTGCTGAATGGTTTTTAACCCGGTTTTGAGAATAAAATGCTGCACTTTATCTTCATCGCAATACCAAAATTGGTGACTGAACGCAAATCAATATTGACAAGGCTTCTCACTTTAAAAATGCGCTTCGCCCTAATTTTTAAATACTAATGGATATCATTACTTTTTAAAGACAGGTACTCATTAGTAAGTTTTTCCTGGTTTCTTAAAAACATCAGAATATTTAATATTTTTGTTTGAATAATTAGGTTCTTGATTATTAATATAAATCCAGGCTAAATGAAAAGAAATTATTTCACAGCGATATATTTCCTGATTTTCTGTACCACTGGTTTGCAATCAACAATGGCACAGGAAAACAAGACCAAACAAGACACACTCAGACAAATAACGATAGATGAGGTAGTAATTACTGCCAACCGCTACAACAGCAGGGTAGCCGGAACAGGTTCCTCCGTTGCAGTGCTTAAAACAAAAGAGCTACAGTCGATTCCGGCTCAAAATTTCTCTTCTGTTTTAAATTATATTCCCGGAATATTTTCTGCTTCAAATGATGGCATGGGGCTTAATCCACAGCTAAGTATCAGGGGGTTTTTCGGTGGTGGCGAGGCTGAATATCTTACGGTTTTGGTGGATGGCATCCCCATCAATGATCTGGAAAACGGCCTGGCAAACTGGGATCATATCCCCCTGAATCAAATCGAAAAAGTTGAACTGCTCAAAGGAGGTTCTTCCACCCTCTACGGAGATGCGGCCATGGGTGGAGTACTCAACATCAGAACACATAAAGAAACAAAGAATTTTACAAGCGCCAGCATTGCTTATGGATTACACAACACCTACAACATTGGTGCAGCTCACGGAGGCAAAGTGGGTGGAGGAAACTACAATCTTTATCTAAACAATAATGCTACAGATGGTTTCAGAGCGCACAGCAAATGGAATTCGATAAATTTTGGCGCCAGGGTGAAGCTTCCGGTAAGTAAAAATTCAACCATCGCTTTCAACACATCCAACCAAATTTTAAAATCTGAAGATCCCGGATTTATGTCAGATTCGCTGATTGCAGATAACAGAGATCAATCCCAGGCATATTTTCAGGAAGATGGCAAAAACAATCAGAAATACCTTGCAGGCATCGAATTCAACAGCAAGGTAAACCGAGATGCAGATGTGGGGGTAAGCCTGAATTATCTCCACAAAAACACCGAACAATACCGCACTTACGGACAATATCCCAGCATTCTGGTTGCCGGACAGGAAGGTCAGCTTTATCCGATTGGCATTTATGACACCACCATTTACGGCAACACCAAAAAGCGCGAACTCACCACCGACCAGGTGAACCTCGCCATAAGAATCATCAGCCGGATTCCCGAATTGAACGCCACAATCACAGGTGGCATCGAAGCAGATTATGGCGGCTACAACAGCGCCTATTACGATGTTTTCAAAGGATTTGCCAACGACTATTCCACCAAGTACCATCCAGTGGATTCACTCGACACTAAGGGTTCGGGCTACAGAGTGAAATCAGCAGCTTACCTTAACGGCGAAATTTATCTGGCCGAACCCCTTACGCTGCACGCAGGTGTGAGGTACGATTTCATTTCCGACAAGTTTAACAGCGAGGTGCCTGATACAACCATAAGTAAAAACAATTCTCAAATCAGCCCCAAAATTTCGCTTAGCCTGAGCACCGGCGAAACCGACAATTACGCGGGAAGTATATTCGCAGGCTACAGCCACGCTTTTAAAGCGCCCACCATCGATCAGCGCACCGACTACAAAAGGCTTAATTATTTCGTGTTTTTTGATGCAGGCCCTGCGTTAATTCCAATGGAAATTCAGGCAGAGCCCTTTTCCAATCCTGACCTGAAACCTCAAACCAGCATGAATTATGAACTGGGAACTTACCAGTACTATAAATTTTCAGCATCGGTGAGCGGCGAAATCAACCTGACGGGCTATCTTATCAAAGTGAAAGATGAAATAGATTTCGACCTTCAAACCCAGCAATACAAAAACATCATCGACACCGAACACACCGGCCTCGAGATAAGTCTCAGACTGAATGTAAAAAACAACTGGAATGGGTTTTTCAACTATTCCTACTCGGAGGTGAAATTTGCAGGAGGTGAAAACGAAGGCAAAACCCTGAAAGGCATTCCTGAAAATGTGTATGCCGCCGGAATTTCATACGCTCCTGAAAGCGGATTTGGAGCAACATTGCTGATGAATGGAGCCGGAGGCATTTATCTGGATGATGAAAACACCCAAAAACTCGATGCCCATACCACTATCAACACACGTCTTGATTACAAATTCAAAAGTGCCCGCATTTTTTTAGATGTAAACAATATTTTTAATAAACACTACAATTCCACCGGATATTTGTTTGACGGTGAAAAGTATTTATATCCCGCCATGGGCAGATTTTTAAGAGCTGGTGTAAATTTCAGGATTTAGAATTTAATAAAAATGAAAAAGTATGCTGTTTTGGCTTTGATGTTTCTTACATGTGTAAACATCACATTGCAAGGACAAGCCGTTAAAGGGACTGTTTACGACACCAAATTTGACAAACCAGTAAGCCTTGCTAATGTGCAACTTTCAGGAAGCGGGCTGGGTGCTGTAGCCGATGAATCTGGTAGATTTTCCATCGAGCAGGTCAATCCCGGCAATTACCTGATGAAGGTAACGCTAATGGGCTATCAGCCCTGGGAAAAGGAAATAGAAGTTGGCCAGGGAGGATTGTCAGGAATTTCCGTTTATCTTCAACCCCTTAACATCTCCCTGAACAACGAATTTGTTATAACTGCCCGACGCTTGAAAACCGATGATTTTTCGTCACCCGAAGCCATCACCTTACTGAACAGCCAGTCGCTCAGCGAGGAAGCCCCGCGTACCGCACCTGAGGCGCTACAGGGAGCCACAGGTGTGTTTGTACAAAAAACCAATCATGGTGGCGGCTCACCCTTTATTCGCGGCTTAACCGGCAACCAAAACCTCCTCATGATCGATGGCATCAGACTCAACAATGCCACCTATCGCTATGGCCCAAATCAATACCTCAACAGCATCGACCCGCTGATTATCGGCAGGTTGGAAGTGGTGCGTGGTTCCGGATCTGTGCTTTACGGAAGCGACGCAATGGGCGGAGTAGTAAACGTGATAACCCAACAACCTGATTATTCGGCAAAAGGCTGGAAAACCGGTGGCAGGATAAATGCAAAATTTATGACCGGGGATATGCAAAAAACCGGCAGGGGGGAATTGCATCTTGCCAACGAAAAAATTACTTTCACCGGAGGTTTTACATACAGCGATTTTGGAGACATTATAGGCGGCGATACCACAGGAAAACAAACTCCCACAGGCTATCAGGAATATTCGGCAGATTTAAAACTGAAAATGAAGCTATCCGGCCAAAATGAAATCACTTTTGCCTATCAGTACGATAAACAAAGTGATGTACCACGCTATGATAAAATCATTAAAAATTATACAAAGTACCATTTCGATCCACAAATCCGGCAACTTGGCTATATCCGCCTGAAATCTGATTATAGTAATAAATGGTTCAAACAGATTTTGTACACCGGCTCCTTCAACCAGTCGGACGAAACCCGGATATTGCAAAAAACAGGTTCAGCAAAAATATCCAAAGAACACGACCTTGTAAATACTATCGGCACAAGCATCGAAGTGAGCTCGGTTCCGACAAAAAACTGGCGTTTTGTTTCGGGCATCGAGTATTACTTTGACAAGGTGAACAGCGAAACCACCGACATCGAAAATGGAGCATCCACAATCAAAAGGGGCTATTATCCTGATGGAGCCTCATCCGGCAGCTTTGCCATCTTTACCTCTCACACCATCGATATACAAAAATTTTCTTTCGTTCTTGGAGGAAGATTCAATACCTATAAAATAAAAGCTGATGACCCGTCTTTTGAAGATGTGGATGTTAGCCCTTCGGCATTGGTAGGAAGCTCCTCAATAATTTTCCATACCAATGAAAATTTTAACCTCATCTGCTCGGTATATTCTGCTTTCAGAGCGCCCAACCTGAACGATCTGAGCAGTTTTGGAAGTTTTAATGCTGGCATTGAAGTCCCCAACCCTAACTTGAAACCAGAAAAATCGATAAGTGGAGAGTTTGGCTTCAAAGCCAGATTTGAAAAATTTTCAAGTTCAGTATTTGTCTATCAAAGTTGGATCAAAGACCTGATCAGCCGGGTTGAAGCAAGCTATAACGGACAAGATTCGATTGACGGAGAGAAAGTCTTTACGAAATCGAATTTTGACAAATCATCCATTCACGGGGTTGAGGCTGAATTTCAATACGCCATTACAGAACAATTTTCCATGTATGGAAACATTAATTATACCTTCGGCGAAAATAAAACAGATAATGAACCGGTTTCACGCATCCCGCCACTGAACGGAAAACTTGGAATATATTACCGGACCGGCATGGGTTTTTGGGGCAAAATTGAATGGCAGGCGGCCTCAATGCAAGACAGGCTATCCTCCGGCGATATCAGCGATTCCAGGATTCCGGATGGAGGCACACCAGGCTGGCAGCTTTTGAACCTCAGGGCAGGATACATCTTAAACCGGATACAACTTACCGCAGGGCTCAACAACATTTTAAACGAAGACTATCGCACACATGGCTCGGGGATTAATGGCTTTGGTCGAAGCGCATGGCTTGCGATAAGTATCGGGTTTTAAAACATTCAGCAGAATGGAAAATGTCATATAGAGCGTGAAAATGTAAAAGTACTTTCGTGAAACCTTAGCTTTTAATGCCCGTTTAATTTCGGGCAGTATTTTTTTTTGCAGGTCGGACAAGTGATTTTGCTTGTCTTCATATTAACCTGAAAAATTTCATGAATTTCTCACTCCGCAAAGCGGAATCCTGCTTCCAGGAAATAGTAGGGATAACCCATGAATTGCCCAAAGCAAGAACGCTATTTTGATCGGTTAACCCGGAAAATTCACAAATTTTCTACGATTAGGAAATACCAATCCCGAAACTTCGGGATAAATCGGGGTTTCCCGAACTGCAACGCACTGTCCATCACACATTCATTCAATTCGCTGCGCTTTTGAATGAATAGTTCGGGTTAAAATCCCAAAACCTCACCTTAGCCAAAACACGGGCCCGACAATCAAATACATGGGATATCAGGAAGGGTGATAAAATTTATCCGTGAAAAAGTTGAAAAAAATAAATCACAATAACCATGAAATTAAATTTAGATTAATTTTGCCGCCAATTCAATGCGGTAGTAGCTCAGTTGGTAGAGCATCAGCTTCCCAAGCTGAGGGTCGTGGGTTCGAGCCCCATTTACCGCTCGAAGTAAACAAAACAAACAGGGAGATAACCGGGATGGTTTTCTCCCTGTTTATTTTTGGTTTACCATACATACCTTTGATCCTTACGGTTCAAATCCTTTGTAAATAGCCGGAAGTTATTAAGCATTAGCTGCAAATAATCAGGCCGGAAGTGCTTGTCATGCATTTTGTGGATAAAGGAAACTAAAGCAATTATTCCTGTAGGATTAATTCATCCATCTGCAAAATCAATTCCTCTGAAAAACCCCGGTTGATATGTTACTCAGGCCAATCAACAGTAATCAAAAATGCGCCAACAAAACACCCTTATTAATTGCAGCTCAAACTAATAATAAATCTTAAAAGAACTTGCATTAACAAAATATTAACAGCTACCAGTGCTGTACTACTCTTTATTTGCAATTTTTAGTGATTACGGACACCATGTGTAAAGCCTTGAAAATATTCTGAATAATTAATTTTATACACCATCCTACATGATTTTTTTTGCCGGCAAAGTGTTTCTGCTCTTATTGCTGATTTCATTATCCTCCGGCATAATGGCCAACAACATACAGATTAGTAATGTTACAACAAGCGGCCGAAACACCACCGATGGCTACACCGTGGTGCTGTTCAACCTCACATGGGAAAACTCCTGGCTTACCTCTTCGGCACCCAACAACCGGGATGCTGCCCGGGTATTTGTGAAATATCGTATGGGAACCGTCGACTGGCAACGTGTCTGGCTGAATGATGACGGCCACACAGGCACAGTCGACAGAAGTGTATCCTGTGATGCCACCATGTATTTAAAAGTATTTGCCATCGAAATGGTGTATGTGCCGAAGGGGAGGTTTTATGAAAGCGCCGGAGCAAATCCTGCTAAGGACTACAATTTCACACAGGCCAATAACAAAAGCGGTACAGTCAAGATCAATGTTACTAATCCTGAAATTTATTTCAAGTCAACTTTCGCAGTTCAATCAATTGATTTCATTAAACATCAAATAAATACATAATTATGAAACATCACTTTACCTTTATCTTCATGAAAAAAATTCTCCTATCCTTCTCCCTTGCTTTGCTGTGCATTCCAGCATTTGCACAGGTACCTGCCACACAGGGCAAGCCCAGTCTGGCAACTGCAACTCTTGCCGGTAGAGTTCAAAAACCTTCTGAAAACTCACAAGTCAACGATGTTGCAGCCTATGAACCGCAGGACATTGTTGATGCCTTCGCTCCGAATGCTGTAACATTACAGGATATGCAGTTGCGGGCAAAGTACCATCCATACATACCCGAAGAAATAGTGGTTGCGATGGAGTTGGGTACTTCTAAAAGTAATGCAGCCTCAGTGCTGGATCAATTTAACTGGCAGGGGCTTTTTGCGCAGCAGGGAGTTGAGCTTAGTTCCGTTTTAATGAAAGCCGACAGGGGAAGCTTTTGCAGCATAGCGCTGGTGCTTCTGTCTTTGCCCGAAGGCACTGAGGTGTTTGAAGCGATGAAAAAGCTGGAAGGCAAAAGTGGAGTTTTATGGAGTTCTCCCAATTTCTATTTCGATGGAGACCCTCGTGAATTCATTCCCAACGACCCCGACTATGCTTATCAATACCATCATCCTTTGATGAAGAATGACCAGGCATGGGACATTACCCTTGGGAACCCATCAATAATTATCGCAATAACTGATGATGGCGTGGAACTGACCCACAGCGATCTGGCGCCAAATATCTGGGTAAACACAGGCGAATTACCTGGCAACGGAATTGACGACGATGGCAATGGCTACATAGACGATGTGAACGGCTGGGATTTTAGCTCTGGAAACAATAATCCTAATCCAAATCAATCGTCTGACTCCCATGGTACTCATGTTGCCGGAATTGCTGCTGCGCGCACAAACAATTCTATAGGGGTTGCTGGTGTTTCAGGTCATTCTACCATTATGCCCCTGCAATTCTATGGCGGAGATCCATGGACTGCTGCCGTAATCAATGCAACTTTTACTTACGCTGCCGATAACGGAGCTAAAATTGTCAATACCAGCTACAACATAGACTTCTGGGTAGGTGACCCGGTTTTTACTGCCGGACTCCAGTACCTTTATGATGCCGGGGTATTGCATCTTAATTCAGCAGGTAATGATAGCTATCCTAACCCTCCCCGCCAGGCTTTCCAACAAACATTGCTGGTTGCCAGCACCGATGCCTCTGATATAAAGAGCAGCTTTAGTAATTATGGAAATGGTATTGATATTTCTGCGCCGGGTAGTTCGATTGGCTCTACATTTCCAGGAAACCTCTATGCTTTTCTTTCCGGTACCAGTATGGCCACGCCAAATGCTGCGGGAGTAGCAGCGCTGATCTGGTCTGACAACCCAACCTGGACACGCGATCAGGTGGCAGCTCAACTCCTGGCAACTGCTGATAATATTGATGCTGCCAACCCTACCCTGGCAGGGCTTCTTGGTTCGGGCAGGGTAAACTCTTATGCTGCACTCACATCAGTATTAGCAGCTCCTCAGGTTAAATCAACTCAAGGTTTGCCTGACGAGGGAACAACAATATCACGGCTTGATTTCACCAGTTTTTCGGTGGCTTTCAATCAGGTGATGGATCCCGCAACAGTCAATAATCTGGCGAATTTTGAGCTACGCAGTGCAGGGCCAAATGGAATTTTTGGCGACGGTGATGACTTTGCTCATACATTATTAGCCGCAACATTTTACCAAATAGGGACCAATCAAATGACCTTCCAGATTTCTGACCTAACTCCATTGCGATGGGGGCTTCACCGGTTAACACTGGTTTCGGGCGGGCTGGAAAATCCTTTTGGTGCCGACCTTGATGGTGATGGAAATGGTGATGGAGGTGATGATTTTGTCCGGACTTTTTCAGTCGTGAATGGTTGTCCTTCAAGGCCAATTCTCTTAGTTGATGCCGATGCCACAGGATTAAACAGAGGTACATCGTGGACAGATGCCTTCACCGACCTGCAAAGCGCACTCAACAGCACCTGTCCCAATATTACCGAAATATGGGTAGCTGCCGGCACCTATTATCCAACTCAGGTGACCACTGACCGTGATGCTACTTTTCAACTTAAAAATGGCGTAGCTATCTATGGTGGGTTTAACGGCACGGAAACACTGCTCTCTGAGCGCGACTGGGTAAACAATGTATCCATCCTCAGCGGAGATATCAACAAAAGCGGTAATCTAACCGATAACTCCTACACTGTAGTTACCGGCTCCGGCACGGACGTCACAGCGGTGATAGATGGATTCACCATCACCATGGGTAATGCCGACGTTACGAGTTCGGGGTTAGTTTATGACCCAAACGCATTCGGTGGGGGCATGTTCAATAACTCCGGCTCTCCCACGGTAACGAACTGCTCTTTTTCGGGGAATTCTGTTTTTTTTGGGGGTGGCGGGATGTTTAATTATGATAATTCTTCCCCCACGGTAACGACCTGCAGCTTTTCGGGGAATACGGCCATTAATTATGGCGGCGCTATGTTAAATGAGAATTTCTCTTCCCCCACGGTAACGAACTGCAGCTTTTCGGGGAATACGGCAGGTATAACCGGCAGCGGGATAGACAATTTTGATAATTCTTCCCCCACGGTAACGAACTGCAGCTTTTTGGGGAATACAGCAGGTGTAAGTGGCGGCGGAATGTCCAATTTGGAGAATTGTTCACCCACAGTAACGAACTGCTCCTTTTCGGGGAATCAGGCTACTGACAGCGGTGGAGGGATGTTCAATGAAGGAAATTCCTCCTCCATGATAACAAACAGCATATTCTGGGGAAACAGCAGCGGAATGGAAAGTATTTCTTCCACACCAACTGTAAACTACTCCATCATGCAGGGTGGATATGCAGGCACAGGTAATCTGGATGTAGATCCATTGTTTGTTGATCAACCCCCGGTAGGGCTTGGAACGGAAGGAGATTTGCGCCTGCAAGCCTGTTCCCCGGCCATCAACGCCGGAGATAACACTGCTGTCCCTGCAGGCATTACCACCGACCTGGATGGTAATCCCCGCTTTTATAATTCAGGAACGGTGGACATGGGAGCTTACGAATATCAGGGAAATGGTTCGCTTCTTACCAATGGCATTGTTTTCGTAAATGCCAATGTTTCCGGAGGTAATGATGATGGTACTTCCTGGGCCAATGCCTTTACCGATTTGCAGGATGCCCTCAACAGCGCCTGCCCCGGTATCACCCAAATCTGGGTAGCTGCCGGTACCTATTATCCTGATGAGGGGGTGGGTTATACCGACAACAACCGCTACCATTCCTTCGTAATGAAAAACAACCTGGCCATTTATGGTGGTTTTGATGGCACAGAAGATCCTTTAACCTTTGATCTGAATAACCGGGATTTTGTGACAAACGAAACCATCCTGAGCGGGGATATCGACCAGAATAATCTACTCGATGCAGGCAATGCATATCATGTGGTTACCGGTTCAGGAACGGATAACACAGCCATACTCGATGGCTTCTCCATCACACGCGGTTTTGCAAATGGAAGTTTCCCTGACAACAACGGTGCAGGATTGTTCATCAGCGCCGGTTCTCCGATGATATCAAATATTTCGTTCTACCAGAATGTCGCAACTGCGAATGGCGGTGGCCTGGTAGTTTATGATTTTACTTCTGAGCCAGTTGTAAAAAACTGCCGGTTTTTTGCCAATAATGCACAGTATGGCGGAGGGATATTTATTGATAATCTTACAAATTTTACAGTGGTCAACTCCACCTTCACCAGCAACATGGCTTTTGAAGATGGTGGTGGCATCTACCTGGATGGTAACTTTACAAATCCCCCTGAGCTGGTAAACAACACTTTTTATAGCAACTCGGCTGCCCGGGGTGGTGCTATGTTTCACGCTAACAGCAATGCCATCATTACAAACAGCGTCTTTTTTGGCAATACAGCTACGGAAGGACCTGTATTCTATACTTATGTTAGCAATCCTGCAACAGAGACACCAACGACAAGTTACTCCCTGGTTGATGTTGCAAATTGCACTGCACTTAATGTTGGCGATGGCGGTACATGTGTTGATGCCACCATGATTTACAGCAGCGATCCGCTTTTCATTGATGCT
>JAIOZV010000067.1 GCA_021740425.1 Bacteroidales bacterium
TTCAAGAATATCTTCAATTATTATTTTCTCTTTTAATAATTCAGACAAAAAACCTTCCAAAACCGAAAAATCGGCCTTGTTTCTTAGCAATCTCTTTATTGCCCAATCAAACCGTATTAAATTCTTATTCTTCATTGTATTAATTTTCTACAAATTTAATCATTTCCAAGTATTGAACAATTTGACAATATTGATATTTCTCTTTGTGTTAAATAATTGTTTTTATTCTTCTTAAGAAAAAATGGTAACGTTTAGTATTTTATCAATCGTTCCCCCAAAAGTATTGAAAGAAAATAAATTTGAAAGAGAAATGGTGGGCTTTTTTAAACGAAGCAATGGGGAAATGTCATCATCAAAACTCAGGATTACCACCGCTTGGCTCCGGTGTTTGTCGTGAGTCGGTTTATTTCAGGATTCTTCATCCGGGTTTTATTAAATTCTTAGGCTGTCGAAGGTAGAAATTAAACTGTTTGGAATAGAAAGGAATTACAGGAATTATGCTTTCAATTCTTCGATCATTATTTTCATTCAAATTCTTTTTGTCAGGTTAGTTGATGTAAACATCATCCGATATTTTTTTGAATGCTTTTATAAAATCCTTTTCACCTAACGACTTTTTCTGCAATTTGGCAATATCCTTTAGTTGTCTGAATCTTTCGGTCTTGTCAATTTTATTGCGAATCATAATCGGGTTCATGCTTTCGAGATTTGCAAGGACGACCCGTTCGTTGATGCTGGCAAAATCCCTTATGTTTAAACCTATTTTTTGGATGTCAGGTTAAAACTGTTCAGTTCGGTTTGCTTTATAAAGGTGTCGAATTCGACGGGTTTAAAACTCGGGTTGTCCAGGGTTTCCCAAAGGCCAAGAAATTCAACAGTGTTCCGGTTTCTCATCCAGTTGCGGATATGGTCGGAGCCTTCTGGTTTTTCATACGTTTTTGATTTTGCTGCAAAAGTAAACCCGCCTAATCGATTATAAAATATGCCTTTGCCGGGGTGTATATGCTTGAATTAATTTCAGCAATTCATTTTTCATTATGGGTTTTGGAATGTGATCGTTGGCTCCTGCGGCAAGCGACTTTTCCCGGTCGCCGGCAAGCCCGTGTGCAGTTTGAGCAATGATAATGATATCCTTATTAAACTTACGAATCTGACGTATTGCTTCGTAACCATCCATTTCCGGCATTCTGATATCCATCAATACCAAATCAATATCGGTATTTCTCCTGCATTGATCGAGTGCCTGGACTCCTGTGGTTGCCTTTAAAATTTCTCTGCTAATTTTATTTACAGCTTCAGAAATCAGCAGTGTTGAAGCCTCATCATCCTCAACAATCAAAATTTTAAGCCTTGAACTTTCAGATTTTATATTTTCTTGAAGTTCTTCGGCTGGTGGCGAATATTGGAAATGGAGATTCTTCTCAGCTCCTGTAATGCATGGGATTGTAAAATAAAAGGTTGAACCCCTGCCCTCTGAGCTTTCTACCCAAATATTCCCTCCCAGCATTTCAACGTAGGCTTTAGAAATGGATAATCCAAGACCCGAACCCTGTAAGGCACTTCTATCAAGAACATCAGCCTGTACAAAACGCTCAAAAACAGCACTGAGCCTCCCGGCGGGAATTCCTATGCCTGTATCTTTCACAAAAAATTCAATTTCAGATTTTTTATACGGCTCACCTGAAATACTGGTTGTTTTAAGGGAACACCCAAAAACAATTGAGCCTTCCCGGGTATATTTTATTGCGTTTTTAATCAGGTTGAAAAGGATGGCCTGCAATTTTTCCTTATCGGTTTTAATGCTCACTTCCTGATCCGCTAAACTGCGTTGGAATGAAAGGGCAATACCTTTCAACTCTGCCTCGGGTTTAAAAAACTGAAACACAAATTCCAATTGTTCATTGATATTGGTTTCACTTAAATCAACTTCAATAAGACCTGCTTCAATTTTGGAAATGTCGATAATCTCGTTGATGGTGTTGAGCATGCGGGCTCCACTCTTTTCGATGATCCGGATATAATCCTTTTGTTTATCACCCGTTAAATTTGGCTGATTTAGTAATTCGGCGAAGCCCAGAATGCCATTCATCGGTGTGCGGATTTCGTGACTCATATTTGCCAGGAAAGCTGATTTAAGGCGGTCGCTTTCTTCGGCTTTCAGTCGGGCTTGTATCAGTTCCCGCTCAACATGTTTACGCTCGGTGATATCAGTAATTGATGTAATAAAATACATTGGCTTACCTTCTTTATCCCGTTGCAAATTGGTGCTAATATCTACCCAGACAATTTCTCCGTTTTTCCTGATGTACCTTTTTTCCCATCTGTCAAAGGACTTTTCACCTATTAAAATTGATTCAAGCACTGCAATATTTTCACTTACATCATCAGGGTGGGTAATGGTTTGCCATTTTAACTCTGCTAACTCTTCCTGTGAATAGCCCACAATTTCACTAAAAGCAGCGTTGGTTTTTAATGAGCCATCCAATGATGTTATGGATTTTCCATCAGTTGAATTTTCGAAAATCGTTCTGAACTTTTCCTCTCGCTCAATAAGCGCTTCCTCTGCTTTCTTGCGAAGGGTGATATCGGTTAGTGAAGTAACCCTGACATTCCGTCCTTTATAATGCATCATTTTTCCTTGCAAAAGACATGGAAAAGTTGTGCCGTCTTTTCTTAAAGCTGTTGCTTCGTATGGATGTTCGTAGCCTGAAATCATATTGTTCATAACCATGTCGCGATCTTCCGGAACTATCCAATCAGTTCCGTAGCGGTTCATTGCTTCTTCGTAGGTATAGCCAAACATCTGTTCAGCCCTTTGATTTTGTTCGATACAAACACCTTTTTCGGAGAGAAAAATGGCTTCGAAGGATGCTTCTGACAATCCGCGATATTTTTCTCTGCTCTCCTCAAGTTCTGCTTCAGCATGCTTGCGCTCTGTAATATTGGTTGCAATACTTAAAAGAGCTTGCTGGCCTTTCCATTCAACTGACTTTGCAAAAATTTCCAAAGTAATAGATTGTCCATTTTTATGGTAATGGACAACCTCAAAAGTTGCAAATCCAGACTTTTCAATACTTTGAACCCGCTCCTGAAACAGTGCATCACTTTCAGGAACATCCAGGTCATGCAAATTAATAGCCATGAATTCAGATTCAGTATAGCCATGAAGTTCAAAAGATTTTTTGTTTGCATACAAACAATTACCGGCAGTATCGTACACCGAAACAGCGCCGGGGGCAATATTTAGCATTTCTGCCATCGCACGCTGCAGTTCTTCTGCCTGTTTACGCTTCGTAATATCATGAAAATTTAACAGAATGGATTCCACGCTGGGATCAGCCAACAAATTACTGAATGTAGTTTCAACCCAATGCCAGTTACCTTGCTTGTCGATGAACCGATATTCAAGGGTGGGAACATAAGCTGGATTTTCAAATATTTTGCCCATCTCACTTAAAACCATCGGCAAATCATCGGGATGGGTATAATCAGCAGGGTTTTTGGACGAATAATCCGACTGGTTAAAACCAAACAACCTCTCTGCAGATGGACTAACACTTTTAAAATTGCCTTTTGCATCCAGAAGGACAATACCATCGGGGGCTTTCTCGATTAATGCCTGAAAATGCTTCCCGATTTTCCTGATTTCTTGCTCGGCTTGTTTAAGTTCGGTAATGTCAAGCGAAATAGAAAGGACGGCAGGTGTTTTATCAGAGCCGTATTGAAGGTATTGAAGTGTATTCCAAAACCATTTCGGGCTGCCTGACAGCGTAATATTTATTTCCTGTGTAACAGGCTGCCGTGTGGAAATAACCTCCTGGTAGGAATCAATTAAAATTTTCGCCTGCTCAGGGGACACAAACTCCCTTATATTTCTACCTTTCACATCATTGGAATTCCCACCTGTCAAATTATTGGCTGCATAGGCATTTGCAAAGATAAAATCCCCATTTCCAAGAATTATGGAAAAGGTTTCTTTCATCGTATGAATTACTTTTTCAAAGTTAAGTTTGCTTTCCTGAAGAGCCAGTTCTGAATGTTTGCGGTCTGTAATATCCTGAACCAAACCAAAAAGTCCAATTATTTTTTCATTGACAGTATTGAACTTTACACCACCATATACGCTCAAATTCCTGATCGTTCCATCAGTCCTGATCATTTCAAGCTCAAGTTGATACGATTCGCCGGTACTTAGGGCAGTTTCAACTGCGGCCTGCAAAATTACCCAGCTCTGAGAGGTGTAAATTTTGGAATGTTCAGCAAAACATGGCGGCGGAAAACTTTTATCAAGGCCTGCAATCTGATAAAGCTCCTCCGACCAGGTTACACGATCAATGGCTATATCCCATTCCCATATTCCAATCTGGGCCAGCTTCTGTACATCGCAAAGCAGTTTATGAGCCCCTTTGATGTCGTCTTCTTTTTGTTGAAAATCATAAATACACTTTTCAAGGAGTGCTTTTAAATTTTGGTAATCCTTTCTGATTTCCTGAAGCTCAATGATGAGTTCTTCCTTTGATTTATCGTGATCAGCCATATTTCAATCCTCATTTATTATTAAGTCAGTATTTACAGCTTGCCAATTTCCCAACCTTTATTTTCCATAATGGTCAATTTTCAATATAAATTCCTAATAATTCGCATGAAATCCCTTATCGGTAATGAAAAAGTCTTTCAGGAAGTATTTCGTAATGATAATCATGTTAGTATTTTTATGCTGGCTATTTTAAGAAAGTAAAACACATGCTGCCGGTATTTCCACTTTTGGTGATTATGATCATTTTTGCTGTTATAGTTAATGTTTACATACAGTATATCCAGAGGTTTCTTATGATTTGTACTATACAGAATCAATGCTTGAATGGGATTTTGTCATTCGCCGATCATGTTAAATTTTTGACCTCACAAATATAGGAGAAAGTTTTTCTGAAAGCAAGATAAGCCTGGAATATTTACATTTGTAAAATGATAACTGAATACAAAACAACGGACTCACCCAGAATTAAATATTGATATCCCAACCTAACTGATTTCAAGCAACTATGCAAATCATCGAAAACTATTCATTAAAACATCTGAACACTTTTGGTATTGATGCCAGGGCAAAGTACTTCGTTGAGCTTAATTCCGATGAGGACATTATTGATTTTGTTAAAGCCAAGGGCTTTGCAGGCCACAAAACGCTCATCCTCAATGGCGGCAGCAACACCCTTTTTACAAAAGATTTTGATGGCCTGGTAATTAAAATAAACAATCCGGGATATGAGCTTAGTGATGAAAACAATAATCATATTTTTTTAAAAATAAAAGCAGGAGAAAACTGGGATGCCTTTGTACAAAAAACAATCGAACAAGGATATTCCGGCCTTGAAAATCTTTCTATGATTCCGGGAAATGCCGGGGCCGCACCCATTCAAAACATTGGTGCTTACGGCGTGGAGCAAAAGGATCTTTTCCACAGTCTCGAAGCTATCAACCGCGAAACCGGCAAAGTGGAATCTTTCGATAAAGAAAGCTGCCGGTTTGGATACCGCAGCAGCATATTTAAAACAACACTCAAAGAAAAATATATCATCCTCGCAGTAAACTACAGGTTGAATAAAAAACCGGTATTCAACATCGGATATGGTGCCATAAAGGATGAATTGAAAAAGATGGGCAGTGCTGAAGAAATTTCCACGAAAGCCATTGCACAAGCCGTGCGCAACATTCGCAGCAGTAAGCTCCCCGATCCTGAAAAAATAGGTAATGCCGGCAGCTTCTTCAAAAATCCTGTAATTGCCAAAGAAAAATACATGAAGCTTAAAAACGCTTTCCCTGATATTTCAGCCTACCCCGAAAGCGGAGGTAAATACAAGATTGCTGCTGGCTGGATGATCGACCACCTGGGGTGGAAAGGTGCAAGAAGAGGCGATGCAGGCGTTTGTGCTACCCAGGCCTTGGTTCTTGTAAATTACGGAAATGCAGCAGGCCATGAAATTGTTGCGCTCGCAACGGAAATTCAACAATCAGTAAAAAAAACTTTCGGTATTTGTCTTGAGCCTGAAGTAAATATTGTTTAGGAAATTTATCCAACAATCCATAACAAGCTTTGATGTGGCTTCTTATCCGGACTATATTTGCCTTTTATCAATATTTTGAAAAATACATTACATATTGCAGGTTTTATTTATCAGCACCTTGAGCTCATCATCTGGGTTGTCATTATTATCCTGCTTTTTCTGCCCCTGCCTGCCGAGCAGCATTTTACACTTTGCCCCTTAAAAAATATGGGCTTTGATTATTGCCCCGGTTGCGGCCTTGGCCGGTCGTGCAACATGGCCATGCATGGCAAAATTATCGAGTCCCTGACCATGCATCCATTCGGAATTTTTGCTATTATTGTCATCCTTTTCAGAATTTATTCTTTAATCAACATACGCATTAAACCATTTAAAACAAAAGCTTTATGAACAGAACACTCAGGTACATCCCGGAAGCCAAAGGAAACGAAATGTATTTCCTCGATCAGCTTCTCAAAGAAAAAGACGACCAATATGTTGAGACTTTTTCGAATGTTTACCGCGCCAGACGCCGCGACCCACAGCTCATCCTCCTAACCACCCTGCTTGGCTTTGTGTTGATTGCCGGAATCCAGCGATTTTTGACCAACAATATCGGACTTGGAATTTTATACGTGTTCACCGCCGGCTTGTGCTTTATCGGCACCATCGTTGATGCTGTAAATTATGAAAATATTGCTTTCGACTACAATCGCAGAATTGCCGAAGAAGTGTCGAACATGATCACAAGGTAAATTTAGCCATCCAAAAATTATCAGCCGGTATTGAAAAAATCAACACCGGTTTTTTTTCGTACATAAACTATTCGTAGAAATGCTTGTTATTTTACAAACTTAAATGCGCAATAAAATGAATAGAACTAAAATGCAACTGAATCAAACATTAAAAGCAGGGCTAATTTCCATTTTCCTGTTCACCCAAATAACAGCCATAACTATTTCGGCACAATCGCACTTTAGCGACAAAGTTGAAAAACTTTGGCAATCTGATGCCATTTTTCAGGTTCCCGAATCGGTGTATTACGAAGCAAACGAAAAAATGCTTTTTGTGGCCAACATCAATGGCAGTCCCACCGATCGCGATGGCAACGGGTTTATTTCGCAAATGGAACCTGATGGAAGAATGGTAAGGCTGGAATGGGCCGCAGGACTGCATGCTCCGAAAGGCATGAACTCTTTTAAAGGGAAATTGTATGTTGCAGATATTTATCGTGTGGCAGAAATTGATCTTAAATCCAGAAAAATTTTAAACTTTTATGATGCAGGAAATGCCGAATTTTTAAATGATGTAATCGCCGATGATGAGGGCACTATCTACATTTCGGATATGGCCAGAGGATCGGTGTACAAATTAAGTGAGGGTAAAATCACGGAATGGATTCCGGCAGGAACTTTTGAAAGTCCGAATGGCATGTATTATCTTGATGGGATGATTTACCTGGGAGCCAGGGGAAAAATTGTAAGTATCGATCCGGCAACTACCAAAACCGAAACTCTTGCCGAATTTGAGGGGGGAGTTGATGGATTGGAAATTGACACAAAAGGAAACTTCATTTTTTCAGATTGGAGTGGGAAAGTACAAAAGGTAAGCAGGGGTGGAAAACCTGCTGTCCTTTTTAATACAACAGACAACAAAATTAATGCTGCCGATATCCATTTGATCAGAGAAGATAATATTTTGCTTGTTCCCACATTTTTCGATAACCGGGTGATGGCCTATAAATTATTGGATTAAAAGACATTTGAATTTTTTAAATGAAAAAAGTTGCTTTTAAAACCCTGGGTTGCCGGCTCAATCAATACGAAACGGATGCCATAGCTTCCCAATTCGATAAACATGGCTACCAGGTTGTTGACTTTGATGAAGAAGCAGAGGTGGTAGTTGTAAATACCTGCACTGTTACAAACCAAAGCGACAGCAAGTCGAATCAGGTGATTAAGCAGGCTGCAAAAAAGCATCCCGACTCCATGTTGGTGGTCACAGGGTGCATGGTAAATAATCATCGCGAAAAGCTGGAAAAAGCGCAATCGAATGTTACCTGGTTTGTGGACAACGAGCATAAAAGCTCAATTTTTTCGCTCATCGACGGCCATTTTAAGGGAGAAATCAACCACCCCGACCATTTCGACAAAAACCTTTTTGATTACCAGCCCGCCGAAAAAACTTTCCACACACGAAGCATGATCAAAATACAGGATGGCTGCGATAACTTTTGCACCTTTTGCATCATACCCAAAGTTCGTGGCAGGGCTACCAGCCGGCCGGTAAATGAAATACTCGACAACATCAGGCAGGTTATTGAATTTGGCTACAAAGAGGTAGTGCTTACAGGTGTAAACATTGGCCGCTACGATTTTGAAGGCACAAATTTTGAAAATCTGGTCGAAAAAATTCTTGCGCTGCCCGGGGATTTCAGGGTAAGGATTTCATCCATCGAACCTGAGGGATTTGGCGATAAGCTTTTCGGCCTGTTTGCCCATCCAAAATTAAGCCCGCATCTGCATTTATGCCTGCAAAGCGGCTCCGAAAATATTTTGCTGAAAATGCGCCGAATGTATTCTTTAAAGAGCTTTATGGAAATTGTGGAAAAAGTAAGAAAGCAGTATCCTGACTTTAATTTTACCACAGATATTATTGTAGGATTTCCCGGTGAAACAGAAGAGGAATTTCAGCAAACCATTGATGCCTCCGTGAAAATCGGCTTCGGGCACATTCATACCTTTAAATACTCGGTGAGGAAAGGAACAAGAGCCGAGCGCATGGAAGGGCACATTAGCGAAAAAGAAAAAACCCGCCGCAGTGAATTGGTCAGATTGATGGCTGAGGAGGAAAAGCGCAAGTACCGCTTATCGATGCTGGGGAAACAACAAACCATCCTCGTTGAAAAAATTATCCATGGCATGGCTCAAGGCTATGGCGAAAATTATATTCCAGTGAAGTTTCCTGCCCATGGCATCAAAACCAATGAATTTGTAAAAGTAAAATTGCTTTCGATGGAGGAGGGAGAAGATTTATGGTTGTTAGCTGAAAGAATTTAGATTTTTTCAGCAAAAGACTTAATACATGCTGCTTTGTGGGCACAACCCATCGGGAAAAACAAACAACCCCAGCGTTTAATCAAAAAAAATGATATCATCGAATTTCATGAATTAAGCGATTATTAATTTGTACTATTCGTTTAATCCGATGAAAATAAAATGAATGACACGAAAGAATTAAAATACGAAAAATCAAGCAGCTTTAGTCTTGCACACCTGCGAGCATTACCAACTTTTACTACCTGCCCCGACCAAAAAAAACCTGACACTTTATAAAATGTCAGGCTTTTTCGATCACGATTACGCCAGATGCTTATCGATCACACGGCAAAGATTCTCAAAAATATCATCAATACTGCCCACACCGTGCAATGATTCAAATTTTCCCTGTTTGCTGTAAAACTCTTCCAGGGGTGTAGTTTGATGGTGATAAACTTTCATACGGTTTCTGATCACATCTTCGGTATCGTCCTTTCTTCCCTGTTCCTGCGCCCTTTTAAGCAACCTTGAAATTACTTCCTCTTCGTTCACTTCAAGTGCAAGTACCAGCGAAACACAATCCAGGGATTTATCCAGTAAATCATCCAGGTCTTTAGCCTGCTGGCATGTGCGTGGAAAGCCATCCAATACAAACCCCGCTTTGCCATGAAATTTCCGCATCGCATTTTGCAGCAACTCTATCAACAATTCGTCAGGGACAAGCTCACCGCTTTCGATGATTCCCTGTACACGCAAACCAAGTTCGGTTTTATTTTTTATTTCATTTCTAAAAATGTCGCCGGTGGAGATGTGGGCAAAATTGTATTTTTCGGCAATTTTAATGGATTGGGTTCCTTTTCCCGAGCCGGGGGGGCCAAATAGTATTAGATTAAACATAGTGCAAAACAATTTTTAAAATTATGAACTCAGTTAAGCACACGAAAATAAAAATTATTTGTGCACACACCAACTAAAATCCTTCAGAAGGCATCAATTTAAACTCATTCCAATTTTTGGGGTGGGAAATTATAGTTATTGTTTTCAAATTGGATAAAAAAAAAGCCCTGAGATTTCTCAGCGCTTTCAAATTTTTGGTGCCCAGAACAAGACTCGAACTTGCACACCGTAACCGGCACCAGCCCCTCAAGCTGGCGTGTCTACCAATTTCACCATCTGGGCCTGTAAAAGGGCGGCAAAGATAAGATTATTTTTATTTTTCAAACAAATTTTTCTTACAGAACTTTTATGAGAAATTTAATGGTTTTGTTAAATAACTGTTAAACACCCACTTTGATAAAGATTATTTTAAACATTGGTTGCCCCTGACGTGTTTAAGCCATGATTAAATCAGAAGATTTCATGGTTTATCAGTCATCATTTTAAATTTAGCACTATGCTAAACATAAGTAATCTTAAAGAAGATTCCTTCGGGAAGTTAAAATCGTGGTTCATGGAAAGTACAAATGCAATAAACAAACAGCCTGAATCTGACCCAGCGGATTCTTCTGGCAGCAGCTCTGAAAGTAGTGAACCCAGGGCTGCTGATCCGTATGAAAAAAAATTAACTTCCATGCGTTTTTTTACTGCTGTACTCAACGGACTGGGTGTGGGATTACTCCTCGGAGTGCTGCTTGGCCTGGCTGTGTCGCCGGTTGTGAGCGGAGTTATCGGCACTTTATCTTCAATATTGCTGATTTTGCTGGGGCTGAACGACAAACAAATGACCACCATCAAGAGCCTTCGGATTGGGACCTTTGGGATTTTCGCCGTTGTGGGCATAATTTTAGGAATGTACATCCGCACCACCGATGCACTTTCATATACCACCACTGAATTAAAAGATGAGTACATGCGCTCCGGCTTTTCAAAAGATCAGGCACTCTATTATGTGGCCCTTAAAAAATTTAAGTATGTGCCTGTTGGATGGTTTGGTACTTCCGTGGCCGATACCGCTGCCATGTCAACCACAGATAATCACGACCAAAGTGTATTGTTTTCATCGGACGTTGACCTGAGCCAGTGCCGTATTTTGAATACCTCGGATGCTACCTTCCCCAAAGATGAAATTTTCAACACCTTTGAAGCTGCAGGCGGAGTTTGGGAAAAACTGGCTGTGGAACTTGAGCCTGAAATTCCCGGACAGGCTTATGTGGATGGTTTGCTTGGTATTCGTGATAGTTTTTGTGCCCTGGGAAGTTCAGGAGAGATGACCATTGAGGGGAATCCTGAACTTTCAAAATTAAGCGACGCGAACTCTTCAGATGAAATTAAAAACGTGATGCGCAACTCCGGACAAGGCTGGAACGCAATTGCGGCAAATACCGAAAACAAGATCCCCAATGAATACCAGGTGAAATTCTATCTAACAGTTATAAAAATTCTAAGCAATGAAAAAGACAATTAGTGCAATTCTTGTTTTGCTATTTATCGGACAATTTGCCATTGCACAAAAATTCAATCCCGATATATCGGAAAAATCTCTGGTAAGGGTGGAGATAACCCATGGAAACAAGGGCTATGCATGCAGCGGATTTTTGTGGCAACACAAAAACTGGATTGTTACCTCTCTGCACGCCATGAAAAAAGGAGCTACCTACAAAGTGGTATATGGCAATAAATATTATCGCGATGCTGTGGTTTACAAGGTGTATAAAGATGCCGACCTGGTTTTGCTCAAATCGGACGAAGACTCGAAACCTTTGTCCATTGAAGTGACCCCGATTACTTCATATAGCGAAACCAAAGTTTCGTTTGGCGACAAACTTTATGCCCAGGGCTATCATGGCGGAGCCACCGGACATCGCACAACCCCGCTTGAAAAGGGTGATGCAAATCCGGAAGTATTGGAATCGCTGGTTGTTAAAAAAGAAGAACTTGCAGCACTTGTCAATCTTGGATTTCCCAAGATAGACCTGCCCGTTTTATTCCTGAGCGGAAGTTTGTTGCCCGGATACTCCGGATCACCCATCTACAATACGAAAGGCGAATTGGTAGGCATTGGAAATGGCGGCCTCGAAAAGGGCCAAAATAATGTAAGCTGGGCCATTCCGGCCACTTACCTCAACAATCTTGAGCAGTCCACAACAAGTGCCCTCCCCGATAAACTTGAACAAATAAGTTTGCTCATGTCCTCACAGGTTGAAGTTGACCTTACATCTTCATCCGGAGGAGAGGAAGCCATTCAACAGCTTATGGAAGAACAATACGCTGTTTATTCAGGAGGTGCTCTCGAATTTATCAAAACCAAAAACCGCTCCTTTGAGCAAATGTACAACACCGCTTACGACCCCGACAACCTCGATTATTTCGCCCGGGATCTCGAAGAAAACGGGCTGCTGATTGATTATAGCTATATCAAATACGACATTTTTGAGGATGTGGCCTTTGGGGTTACCATTGCGGTGCCCGAAGGAAGCAATCTTATTTATGATCCGGCCAACGGTACATTTACAGCCGACCTCACAAATTATCCGTTGTTCAATTATTTTTCGCTGGCCTTTTATGGCTATGTAGATCACAATTATGAAATAGAAGATGTGGATCAGGCTGCCAATTTGCTATTAGAACAGCTTGATGTGATGATAGGAGGAGAAGTTGGCGGTTTTGCGGAGGATGAGGAATACACTTACCGCAATGAGATTGATGATGACCGTGAAATGGTTTATGTGTTGTACCAGGGGAATAATTCCTTTTTAGATGAAAATCAGGATGAACACATGTTGGGAATTTATCTTACAGTTTTAAAAGATGAAAACCGGATTTTTTACAGCATGGCCACCATTACAATTCCTATTTACCAACTGGCAGATGCATTTTCAAACGGTATCGACTGCGAAAACAGCTACGATTTACATCCTGACTATTGCGAGTACTTCGAGCAATACATGCGCATTATGGCAGCCTGTCATCTCACAACATTTTCAAGCATAAATTATGCTGCCGACTAATCCTGCTTTATTAAAATAAACCTGACAAATAGTTAAACCAATGGCCTGTTTTTTTCTAATTTACTGGAATAAAGTAGAAATAACGCCTGATTTTTTTTGAAACCTCACTACCCCAATTTAATCTCAAACCCGGAAATTTGTTTTTAACAAGTTCCGGGTTTTTTTGTTTTTTAATATAAAACATTGCATATTCATGCACGACATCAAAACATACAAACAGGTGCATCAACACACCGAAACCATCAGTTTCCGTATTTCGCGGATGGAAGACATCTGGGATGTGCGTAAAGGAAAACAGGATGAACCTCACCGCCACGACTACTACACGCTTCTTCTTGTGAAGCAGGCCTCAGGCAAGCATGTAATCGACTTTTATGAATACCCGCTTGCTCCCAATCAGTTATATTTTATCAGTCCAGGACAAGTGCATCAGGTTCTCGAAGAGGAGAAGTCCTTCGGATTTGCGATACTCTTTTCATCTCAATTCCTGATCGAAAACAACATTCCTTTATTTTTTATTGATGACCTGGCACTTTTTAACGATTATGGATATTCACCTCCTTTGGGATTGAGCAGTGGTGAATTTGAAAAACTCTCTGCTTTCGCTGAAGAAATTATACAGATTAATAAATCAGACCTGAAATTTAAGGATCAGGCTATCAGCTCGTATCTGAAATTGTTTTTGATCAGCAGCAACAACCTGTGTTCACTTTCAGGCGATAACACCCAAAGGCTCGAAGCCGGTAATACCATCCTCAAAAATTTTAAAAAACTTGTAAATGAAAATTACAGCACCTGGCGGCAAACCACCGATTATGCAAACGCACTCAATGTTTCTCCCGACCACCTCAACAGGGTTGTAAAATCCCTGGTAGGAAAAACCGCCAAAGAAATGATCAAATCCAGGATTATCCTTGCAATGAAAAGGCTGTTATATTTTTCCGATCTTTCAACCAAAGAAATTGGCTACCAGCTTGGTTTTACCGAGCCTGCAAACTTTAGCACATTCTTCAAAAAATCCACAGGAGTTTCACCTTCCGACTTCAGAAAAAACAGTAATATCGGATTTTCATAAGTCTTTCCCGCCTTTTCATATTGCAAGGCAATACCACTTGTTGGATCTTTGCAGCGAAAAACATATTGATTTACAGACAAGAAACAATTTATTATAAAAATCGCTTATCGCTGCTGTCGCGAGCGTTACACTGCCCGGGATGCTCAAAGGAAGGTACAATTAGGTAGCAGTCCAATGTTTTTATACAGCCGCGAGCGTTACACTGCCCGGGATGCTCTAAGGAAATAACCTTAATAAAAGAACTTTGATTACGACAGGCTGCTCGGACAAACAGGATTTAATCATTTACCAAACAAGGAGAACAAAACCATGAACACCGTATTGCATAAAGCTGAATCCAGAGGACATGCCAATCATGGATGGCTGGATTCATATCACACCTTTAGCTTTGCCAATTATTACCATCCTGAAAGAATGCATTTTGGCGTATTGCGGGTTCTCAACGATGATAAAGTTGAGGCAGGAATGGGCTTCGGCAGCCATCCGCACGATAATATGGAGATTATTTCGATCCCGCTGCATGGCGATCTGGAACACAAGGACAGCATGGGAAACGTAACAGTAATCAAACAGGGAGATGTGCAGGTGATGAGCGCCGGAACAGGCATATTTCATAGTGAATACAACAAGAACAATGACCGGGAAGTAAAATTTTTACAGATTTGGGTACTTCCAAACAAGAAAAACGTGACACCGAGATACGATCAGATTTCACTCAATGAAATTGAAATGAAAAACCATTTCTATCAGATTTTGTCACCCAGCCCCGAGGATCAGGGAGTTTGGATACATCAGGATGCCTGGTTTAGCCTTGGCAACTTTGACGAAAATAATTCTGCGACCTACACCCTTAATAAAACCGGAAACGGGGTTTATACTTTTGTTTTGGAAGGTGAAGTGGAAGTAAACGAACAAAAGCTAAGCCCAAGAGACGGGTTTGGGGTTTGGGATACCACCGAATTCCAATTTAAATCGCTTACAAAATCCCGGGTTTTACTGATGGAAGTACCAATGAAAATTTAATCAAAATAAAAACAACAACTAATAAAACCACACAAAATGAACACACAAAACAGAACAACATGGGTTTTGGATTCCGCCCATTCAGAGTTTGCATTTAAAGTAAAACACATGATGATTTCGACCTTAACCGGCTATTTTGAAAAATTTGATGCCACCGCGCTAACGGATGGGGATGATTTTTCCAGTGTAGCAGTTGAGGTAAATGTTGATGTAAATTCTATCTACACCAAAAACAGCGACAGGGATGCACATCTGAAATCAGACGATTTTTTCAACGCTGAGTCATTCCCGAAAATCACTTTTAAGTCAAAGGGATTTAAGGACGGCAAGCTGTCGGGTGAACTTACCATGAGGGATGTAACGAAAGCAGTAATCCTGGATGCAGATTTCAACGGGATTGCAGTTGATCCCTACGGACAAACAAAGGCAGGTTTTGAGATTTCAGGAGAAATCAGCCGCAAAGACTTTAACCTTAACTGGAATGCAATTACTGAAGCCGGAAGTATTGTGGTTTCTGATAAGGTAAAACTTCAAATCGGAGTACAATTTATCAAACAATCCTAAACTTATTTAGCTGATCATTGCGCAGAGCCGGCAATTAAAATTGCATAGTTCAAATAAAAATCAACTAAAATACCGGATACCTTCATGGTTCCCCGGTATTTTTTTTCGCTGTGACATCAGGTTTTGAATGGTACAAGCCAAAAGAAATCATTTTTTGCGGATGGCGCATCTGCCCTGTTCATGCATCAATCGTTCAATACAGTGCAATTTGAGGAGATGTACTTTCTATAAAATTCAGGATTTTCAATCAGTTCAAAAAACCTGTTGATGTAGGCTTTAATTTCTTTTCCTGATTTTTTATTCAGGGGATCAAAATCATTAATGGTTTTAAAAATTTCGGCTTTATGCCCGATAAATTCTTTTACAACATCCTGACAGGCTTGTTCGGTAAAACATGGCCCCGAAAAAACCCTAGTTTTTACGGAGGCTATTTCAGGATTGCGCACATTTACAGCATAGCCGGCATTTACAAATCCTGAGTGATCAAAATCGTAGGGAACCACGAAAGGTAACTCCTTTGTAAAATTATTGCTCTTGAGAAGTTTAACATTATGCAGCCCTTCAATTTTCCAATCCACATTGCCAATCATAAACTGAAACAACGAAAACCGAATCATCGATTCAGGATCTACATGCCTCATACCCAGGTTATCGTTCTCAATTTCCAAACAATCATTGCGTTGAGCCAACACCCCAACATCTTCAATTAAAAAAGCGTATTTATTGATGGTTTTTATCTTTTCTTCGGAATCGATATATTGCATTTTGACCAATTGTACCCTGAAACTTAATTCGGTGAATAGGTTGTAAAGTTTATAAACAAGATACTCTTTGAGCAAATATTGCTCGGAAGTGCCCGAATTATTGCAGTGCGTCACAAGCTTGTGACTTTTCACCTGATCCAGGTAGGAATCCCTGAAAGATGTGTTTTTCAGCTTAAGTTTTATAGGCGGGAAATAGCAAATTTCCTTTCTGGAATTCCCCCTGGTTTTAATCGAAATGCTGTCGCTCACCGAAACACCATTGTTTTTATGATAGCTAAGAACTGCCGGAATTTCCTTTTCCTCAAACTTATTTTTGATAAAATCGCGGATATCAAATGTCAGTGTAAACTGAAGTGGATTGTCACTTTCGAAAATGTTTTGCCCGATAAAAGCTGCATCATTTTCAGATTGGGATTTTTGGGAGAAGCCATCAGGAATTATTAAAAATACCATGATTGCCAGAAGTGAGCATTGTAGGTGAAAATTGTTGTTTAAAAGTGAAAGCATCCTGATTTAATTTGAATGAACATTTGATTTCCAAAATAAAAACACCAGACATCAAAGATAGGCTTACTTCACAAAAAAATTCTATTCAGGTTTGCTTTAAAATGTGATATTTGCGCTTTATAAAATTCTAATTTAATGAAGAAATCTATTTTCCATTTGTTTTTACTTGCAGTAATAATTTCAGCCTGCAGCCCTTCACAACAAGTAACGAGCTATTGGGCCAATAAAGAGGCAATCCCTGATGAGCCTTTTAAAACCATTTACATCATGGCCATAACCCAAAACGAGAACAGGCAACCATTGGTTGAGAATGAACTTGCCGATTTATTGGTATCAAGAGGTCATAAAGTAATGCTGAACAGTCAGATTTATCCGCCTTCATTTTCGGCAGTTAAGCAATTATCGAAAGAGCAATTAAAAGAAACCATAGAAAACACAGGCAGCGAAGCAATACTTACTGTGGCCTTACTCGACACAAAAACCGAAACCAGCTACAACCAGGGTGTAAGCTACTCACCCATGAACTATGGATATTATGGAAGTTATTATAACTATTATAACTACTATTATCCGGTTGTTTATTCACCCGGATATTACTCCGTAAACAAAACCTATTACATCGAAACCAATTTCTTCGATGTTAAAACCGATCAGCTACTTTGGTCGATCCAGTCAAAAGCATACAACCCCTCCGATTTTGATAGTTTTTTCAAAGAATATAGCAGAATATTACTGGATAAACTGAGGCAGGAAGGATTGATCAGTAAATAGTTGCCGGATGAAAACATGAAGGTTTTGTAAGAATTGGCAGTAAACCAATTGGCAAATTATTGTAAACTAAAGTAATTTCAATTCCTTTTCATAGTCGAACTGTAAATCTTCGTGCAGGCTGTTCAATGTCTTTTTGATTTTTTGAATTTGCCTGCTGTACAGGTTTTGCAAGGCCACACTTTTATCCAACGAAATTCCCGCATTT
>JAIOZV010000068.1 GCA_021740425.1 Bacteroidales bacterium
ATGTACAAAGATTCGAAGGCTTCGGAATGGATAGGAACAAGGGGTGAAGGATTTTATAAAATTGATCAGGTAAAGAATGGTGAATTTGAATTTAAGCGGATACTTCCCTACAACACCGGCACTTATTCAATAAATATCCATTGCTTCAGCGAAATGGATGACAACCACCTTTGGGTGGGCACTGGTGGTGACGGACTATGGAAGTACAACAAGGAAAATAACAGCATTAAAAGATATTTTACTGCAAAAGACGGTACAGGCCTGAGCCATCCCTATGTTTTCGCTTTGCTACAGGACAGTTCCCAATATTTGTGGATAGGTACACCTTCCGGCGGATTAAATCTGTTCGATCCCAAAACCGAAAGTTTTCAATATTTTCAGAACGATCCCAAAAACGAATTCAGCTTAAACAACAATATTGTTTTGTCCTTGCACCAGGATCGGCAAAAAGGATTATGGATTGGCACAAATGATGGCTTGTCGAAACTCATTCACCCACTCAACCCTCAAATATTTGATGATTTGAAAATGGCATCTGCAACTGGTAACAATTCTCTGTTTAAGAATTTCGGGATGGCCGAAGGATTTCCAAACACTGTGATTTACGGGATGCTTGAAGACGAAAGCAGAAATCTTTGGATTACGACAAACAGGGGTCTTGTTGTTTTTAACATGGACCAGGAAAAGGTGGTAAAAACTTTTGATGTGAGCGATGGTTTACAGAGCAACGAATTCAACCAGAATGCCTATTTTAAAAATAAGAATAAGCAGTTCTGTATCGGAGGGGTGAATGGCTTTAATGTTTTTGATCCCGATAGTGTTAAAAACAATTCATTTATCCCGCCTGTAGTGCTCACCGGGATTTCAATTTTTAACGAAGCCCTTGAAATCAGTAAAAAAAATTCGGTGGATGGATTTGTGCTTGATGAGGCCATTCATTCAATTGATGAAATCGATTTGTTGTGGAAACATAATGTTATAAGCTTTGAATTTGCTGCCCTCAGTTTTATCAGCCCCGAAAAAAATCAGTTCAGGTATATGCTCGAAGGTTTCGACAAAGGATGGATCAATGCAGTAACCAGACATTCGGCGACATACACACACCTCGATCCCGGAAAATATGTATTCAGGGTACAGGCCAGCAATAACAGTGGCATCTGGAATGAAGCCGGCTCAGACCTCGATATCAACATCAGTGCCCCGCCATGGTTGAGTTGGTATGCCTACCTGGTGTATTTCATATTATTCATAAGTGCAATTTATGGTTATTTGCGTTACCGGATCAATAAGGCAACACAGGAAATTAAAATACGCACAGAGATAGAAGCAGCACGTGAGCAGGAGCGTGAAGAATTCCGTAAACAAAGTGCCGCCGATTTTCATGATGAGGTCGGAAATAAAATAACAAAGATTTCCCTTTTTACTGAGTTGGCCCGCTCCGAAGTAAAAAGCAAACCCCATCTTGAAGGCTACCTCGACAAGATACAACTCAACATCAGCGAACTATCATCGGGCATGCGCGATTTTTTGTGGGTAATGGATCCAAAACACGACAGTTTGTTTGAAACCTTATCCCGCCTGAAGGATTTTGGAGACTCCATCCTCACCGAAACCGGAGTCCGGTTTACAATCCATGGCATGAATGCAGGATTACATTCGATCCAGCTATCGATGAATACGAGGCGCGAATTGTTGCAGATTTTTAAGGAAGCGATGAATAATTGTGCAAAATATGCAGATGCAGGCGAAGTAAATCTTATCACCACCGTGAACGACAACTCCATCGGCATTTCTTTACGTGATAACGGAAAAGGATTTGAATACACCAACGAAATAATCAACAATAAATATGGCTTGAAAATAATGCACGAACGTGCAAAAAAAATGGGGGCTGAACTGCATATCAAATCCGAAAAATACAAAGGAACCACAATCAGCCTAAAATGCAATATGCCCCATTTGGGTAATAGCAATTGAACCACCAACAGTATATTTTTGCAAACATTATGACTGAAGAAAAAATACATGTGGCCATCGTTGAAGATGAGGATGAGATTCGTGAGCTGATGCAGCAAATAATCGATCGCTCACCTGGCTTTGCCTGCAAACATGTTTATAAAGATTGCGAAAGTGCCCTCGAATCAATTAAATCAGCCCTACCTGATGTGGTGCTCATGGATATTCAATTGCCCGGCATGTCAGGGATTGAAGGCATAGAAAAAATGAAACCCGAGCTTCCCGACACCGATTTTATTATGCTCACCATCCGCGATGAGGAAGATATTGTTTTTCGATCACTTTGTGCAGGTGCCACGGGTTACCTGCTCAAAGACACACCTCCCGTAAAATTGCTTGCATCAATCAGGGAAGTTCGTGAAGGTGGCTCGCCCATGAGCCCGGGAATTGCCCGTAAAATTGCAATTTCGTTTCAACCATCAAAGGACAACCCTCTTTCGGAGCGTGAAAAAGAGGTATTAACCTGGTTGGCTAACGGAGAAAACTACTCCACCATCTCAACAAAACTATTCATCAGCGGAAATACCGTAAGAGCCCACATCAAAAGCATATACCGCAAACTACAGGTCAACTCACGTGCACAAGCCGTTATTACTGCCATAAAGCAAAAACTCATCTGATTTTTTTTCTGCGATTTTAATAAAATGCCCCATTTGGGTAATTGCCTGACGATTTGGGCACCCATATCTTTGCCCTGCTATTTTCTTAAAATAAATCGGTATTATTAAATTAAATCACAGATGAAAAAAACACTTACACTAATGCTGTCATTTTTGTGGGCTTTGACTTATGCGCAGCCCCAAATAACCCAGGCCAATTTGCCACTCACCGGCGACCAGGTTTTAATCAGTATTTGCTCGGGCGAAGTTAATCCGGGCAATGCCGGAGCTATGCAAACCTGGGATATGAGTAATCTTGTGGAATTGGAGGAACAATTCTTTTCTTATATCCAACCTTCCACAGCACCTATGGCTGATTCGTTTCCAAATGCAAACCTTTGTGCCAAAAGCTGGTTGGACGATTTTAGTTATTACCGAACCACCCCAACGTCACTTGCTGTTGATGGATATGTGGTCACCATTAATTCCGATGATACAAGTGTTATGGTTTACGACGATCCTGAACAAATCCTTCAGTTCCCCTATTCCTACAACGATAATTTTGTTGATAATTTTTCGGGAATCAGCTATATTCCGTCATTTGGAGAATTTCCTTTTGATGGTTATCTGGATTTTGAGGCGGATGGTTATGGCACGCTCATTCTGCCAAACGGAACCTACGAAAATGTTGTCAGATATCACTTTTACCGGGAGCAAACAAATTATTTTGGAGGCTTCCCCGCAGGAACCACAAGCAAAGATCAGTGGGCATGGGTTTCGGCAGATTACAGGTTTTGGCTATTGATAATGGAAGAAGTTTTTGATGGAATTTCGACAACTCCGCTGATCTGGTACGACAAAAATCCCTATGCAGCTTCTACGGGGATCAATTCAAGCCAGGCAAAACCGTTGTCAGTTTTTCCGAATCCTTTAAAATCAGGCCGGCAATTTGCAATCGAATGGAATAAAACTGAGCCTGCCCATTTCGCTTTACTTCGAATAGACGGGAGCATCATTATCGAAAATCTAATAACCCTTGCTGATGGCCCGGTATATCTCAATTGCCCGGATTTGGCTGCCGGATTATACCTCATCAGGCTTGAAACCGACCTGCAATATTTCACACAAAAAATATCTGTTCTGAATTAATATCATGAATCATTCAATAATTTAAATTAAAATCACTAATACGAGATACAATGAAAACATCAACATTCAATTTGGTACTTTTTGCCTTTGCGCTTGCATTTTTAATGGCTTGTAAAAAAGATGACAACAACAATGATGATAACAATAACAATGCACTTCCGGATGCAGTTTTCAGTTTGAACGTTTCCGGTGCCGAAAGTTATACTTTCAATTTTACACTGCCTAAAAATTTAGCAAGTGATAATGCGATTAACGGTTCGCATCAAACTTCAACAAAAATGCTTTCCATGATGGCTTCCAGCCTGCCCATAACCTGGCAATACGGATTAATAGCCGATATGAATTCGATGGCTAAAGGCACCTACAACTTAAAACCCGGGATGAGTTCGTTTACTTCTCCATCGCAAACAACCGGCTATTTTGCTGTTTCCGGCACAATAACCATCAACAAGGCCGAGCTGTACCAAAGTGTTTCCTCCATTGAAGACTGGTTTATCGACGGGACATTTTCGGGAACTTACCAGGACACCAATACACCCCCAAACGAAGTGACCATTACAGGTTCTTTCAGCGGGGTAAATATCAAGGCACAGCAATAATTTTCTCTGAATGGCCAAATGTTTGATTCAATAAAAGTTTGAGCTTATAAACTCGCTTCAGCATTTGGACATTCAGATATTCCACAAATCAACACACCTTTTATGAAAAAGAAGAATTTAGTTCTTACAATTTTGCTCGCATTTATCACTACAATAATTGTGGCACAGGATATCGCCGGCAGCAAGGATCATCCCTTAATCACGCGCTACCCGGGTTCGGAAATCGGATACTACGAAGAGCAACAATACAAACCCTATTCAATTGCCACCGGGCCTGTAACGGGTTATAATCACATTGATGATTGGATTGAAACCGAAGGAAAAGTCACGCGGATATACTACACCGTAAAAGGACAGGTAACACTCACCGAAGTTTACCGCAACTATCAAACAGCCTTACAAAAAGGAGGATTTACTATACTAGCCGGGGGCATTCATCCTGAAAGCGGAGTTTCAAAAGAAGTTGGCGGGAGAGGATTTTTAAAAACATTTTATGCCAAAAATCCAGCCCCGACCAACAGCGGTATTAAAATCCTTGTTGGGTCAGCCTCCTCAGCCGGTGCTTGCTACATTGCGGCTCAACTTCAAAAACCAGAAAGCAACATTTTTGTTGTAATCGGAGGAAGCCAGTATGCCACAGATGAAAAGGTGTTTCTGGTGGACATCATCGAAGAAACCATCATGGAGGATGACCTGATAAAAGTTGATGCAGATGAAATGTTGAAAGGTATGATGGCTGATGGCAAAATTGCACTTTATGGAATTTATTTTGATTTCGACAAATCAACTGTTAAACCCGAATCAGCATCTACCTTAATCGAAATTGCGAAACTGCTAAACAGCAATCCAGAGATGAACCTTTATGTGGTGGGGCATACAGATATGAAAGGGTCGCTTGATTACAACCTTAATCTTTCGAAACAACGAGCTGATGCGGTGGTAAAAGAACTTGTGGATCAGTTTGGCATTGACCCGAAACGCATGGCCGGTCAAGGCGTTGGGCCGCTTTGTCCGGTATCTTCCAACCACACCGAACAAGGGAGGAAGTTCAACAGGCGGGTTGAGCTGGTTGTCAAATAGATTTTCACATTTGGCCTTTACTCAGGAAACCATCCATGTAAATTTTGACAAATAGCCATGAAGAAATTTTTTAAACCAGCCAGTTTATTATTTTATATGCTGGCTGTGCTTGTTTTCCTTTTAGCTGGAATGACTTACGCAGGTATTTCGGGCGCTGCCGACGGGCAGGGACTTGCCGGGGGTGCAATCCTTATTTTTTATGGTATCGTGTTTGCACTGGGCGCTCTCATTGCATCCCTTTTTGTAGTGTTCTATTTTTCAAAAACTGTCATTGTCACTGCCAACCGGATTCTGCTCATCATTCTGCTTATCGCAATCGGAATAATATCTTACAGAATTTTAGTAAAAGAAAGACAGTCATCCAATATTGAAGAGCATCAGCCGAAAACAGGGGCAGAATTGAATTTTAGCACAAAATATTTTGAATGACCGGACTACCCAAAAAAAATATGCTGAGGCATCCCAATAATTCCCTAAAATATGTGGTAAAAATCTATTGACAAATTTTCAATCACTCGGGCAGTTCATTATGTAAAAACTGAAATACAAAAAGAGCCATTTCAGAATGGATGAAAAATTCACTTGCTTTGCAACCGAATAGCATTTTTTTAAGCAAGTCTTATTGAAATGATACGATGACTTGGCTCTATCTCACGAACTCTTTCCTTAACCACATAACAAAGCAAAACCATTTTTCTTTGTAAGTTTTTGAAGTTCAATCCTTAAAACCAAAACATCCCAAGTTTGATTTTTGAGGGATTTTTGAGGGATTTTTGAGGGATACACAAAATTTGATTTGATTGACTCAATCAGGATGAAGCACCGACATTGAATCGGAAGGAGGCAAATGTGTTACAATGGCTTTTTGAAAAAATAATTTCTGTATAAAACCTCGTTTTCCTTTTTAGTCCAGGATTCAAAGCCTATTTTCCTTACTTTATCGATGAGTGGTGCCGGCATGAACGACGTGATAAGCTCATAAATGCCACCAACCTTCCATTGATGAAGATCACCCATCACATCGCCTAAGGGATGCCCGCCCTGGGCTATGACTTCGCGGGCATCAAAGGTTTTGGTTATTTCATTCCGGACAAACCATGACGGTAAATCTGCAGTGTAATTGCTTGCTGAACTCATATCAATCAACTCATCCTGACCAACAATACCACGCAATTTGTTAACAATCATCCCTACTGGGATTTCGCCAACCAATGCAGCATGCTGCAGGGAGGTTACGCGGGCAATGGTTCGACGTAGAATTGGGTTTTTCAGCTTTTTAAATGCCGGAGCAATATCTATCAGTACCTTTTCCAGTTCAGGGTATGCATCCAGGAGTTCAGCTAATTTTGTTTTTGGTGTAATAATCACTTTATGTTCCATAAATTGTTTTTTTATCGATTCATTTACTGTTCTCTTTCATTCCCGGCATAGGATAAAATACGCTGCTCTCCTTCGAGTGCACGCTTTGAGGTGAGATTTTGCGACACCTCAAGTGTGCCAAGGTATTGGTTTTTTTCGTCACGCAAAGCAAAATATTCGATGTGTATAAACTGTCCTTTCATTTGTATCCAGAATGGGGCAGAATCAGTCCGACCACTTTTGAAATCATTCACGATCTGATCAACCACATGCACGCTCGAAGGTGGATGGCACATGCGCACGTCGCGGTTAAGGATGGCACGATTGCGTTGAAATATTCGCTCAGCACCCTGCGAAAAATATTTAACCTTATCGTTTTTATCCACAAATGTGATGTCGAAAGGCAGGGTATTGAGGATGGCCTCCAGCTCACGGGCGTTGAAACTCCCACTGGGAAGCTGGATTTGTTCACCTGGTGTTTTGTCTGTGAGGGAATGGTCAAGGCCTTCTGGTGTCCATACTTCCTGCGGATCGTAGAGGCAATATCCTATCTCGATAGTTTGCTGTGCAATTTCGTGCCAGTCGGTATCTGTGAGCTTGTCCATCGACATTGGAAAAAGTATTTCTTCCTCTTTCATTATCATGTCAGCAATACCCTTGGTAACCGGATTGAAAAGCATACTACAAACAGCATCGGCTTCTTCGGGTGTAATACGAGCCTCTACTGCCAAAGCTTCGTTGGCACTTTTCAGCATATCTCTTACTTCGTCATGTTTTCCCCACATAACCTTAGGCGGGCCTGTTATGCCGATTTTTTCGAGGTATGGAAACAGCAGGTTTTCCTTACGCTGGTAATGTTTATCCACATCAGCCAGGTTATTGAATTGTTGTCGGAGCTCCATCATCAAGGCACGGACTTGCTCCGGATTTTCGGCGGTATTAAAATCTGAATAGACTTTTTCACATTTCTCAACAACCTGTTGCAATGCTTTGTTTTCCTGAATAAAAACATCCACCGGGTGGCCGGCCGGAATTTCCTGTGCACCACTTTGGTCGATATGGCCTTCAAGTGCCTGGGTGTGCAGGTCGCAAAATTGAAGTACCTCTGCATCGCTCAACTGTCCCTCCGAGATCAGTTCCTGTTCCACTTCCACAACTTCACCATACGGAATTTTCGACATCAGTCTAACAAGCTGCTCCCGAACCATGTCAGGGGCTTCTCCTTCATGGATTTGAAGGATCATGTGTTTGAGTAATTCCTTGCGTTTTTCTGAATTATTTATTAGTTCGCTCATTATGTATGTTTTATTAAAATTTTATTTTTCTGAATTTACCAATCCAACAATCTTCTTTCGTCTTTCAATTGTTTGATATCTGTTATATCCTGGCTCACTTCCACAGTGCCTTTGTAGTTATTTTCTTTATCCCTTACAGCAAAATACTGAATGAGTATAAACTTGCTTTTCATCTGAATCCAAAAAGAGGCCTCAACTTTTTCGCCAGCACGAAAGGCAGCAATAATCCGATTCACGATATGGATACTTTCGGGGGGATGACAATTCTGAACTTTCCGACCAATAATTGCTTTGGAGCGTGGAAAATGGCGGTTTTTTGAATTGGAAAAATAGCGAACTTCATCGTTTTCATCCACAAAAGTGATATCCACAGGCAGATGATTAAATAACCTGATGATTTGCTGAGCTTCCAGCTTACCGGTTTCCAGGTCAACCATTCCGGGTGCTGACGAATGAATTTCTTCATTTCTAAAATTCCATGCTATTACTTTTCCAGCCGGCTCAACTAATGGCGAATCAACAAAAGCATAGCCGATCTCAGCACTCTGCCGGTGCATCTCATCCCACGAATATGCCGGAACTTCTATTGCTGCAATAGGAAACAGAATTTTTTCTTCCCTGTAAATTACAGGATAAACACTAAAAAACAGTTCTCCCATCAGGCGGTTAAACCGGTTCAGAGGCATTTCCTGCATCTGAAGAATTTTAATAAGTTCGCGAATACTTTTTCGTGCATCGTCATGAAGCGACCACATTACCTGAAGGCAACGGTAATCTGTCCAATGTTTTTCAAGAAACGGAAAGAGAATATTTTCCTTGCGGATATAGTGTTTGTCGAATTCCATGAGCTGTTGAATGCGAGTTGCCATATCGTGTTTTAATTCCCCAAGTTGATCTTCCCTGATATTTTTATGGTTGATGGATTTTACATAACTTTTGATTTCTTCCATTCGTTTTTCCATCTCCCGGTTCTCATTCATCATCATTTTGATAAACGGAATTTTGGCTAAATCCATGGCATCGGTTTTCTGCAAAGGAAGATACAATAAATTGATCAACTTGCTTACACCCATCTTAACTTCATGCAATGGTTTACCGGTTTTTACCATCTCATCCACCAAATACACAACATCGCGGGCACATGCAGTTTCGGTTGTGTCATAAAAACCTCGCACGAAATCAGCATTGCTTTTCCCGTAAAGCATGCCGAGGGCAAGCTCTCTCAGTAGCTTTCTTCTGGTCTCTGTATTCTCAATAAAATCTGACATTGTCAGGTATTTTTAATTTTTTAAACCGATAATATAATATGACTGTAAACTATATTTTCTGAAATTGTCGGTTCTATTTTTTAATTTCAGCACTAATTTTAATATCAGCCAGGGTCATATCCTTCAGATACTTTTCAAAATTCCCTGAAAACTCGCTTAGGTGCTTACCATAGATACAAGCTTCGAAATAACAACTACCACAAGTTATTGCACATTCAAAGCCAATGAGTACGCCTTCAATTAGTTGATAGATATCAAGCAAGCTGATGCACTTAGGGTCTTTTGATATGGCAAAACCACCATTGGGACCCCGAAGTGAAGTGAGATAATTATGTTTCACAAGGATATGTAATACTTTGGAAAGATGACTTTTTGAAAACCTGGTGATATCAGCAATCTCCCCTGCATTCAGGCCATTTTTTGTATGGGCAATTAAGGCCATGCTGTGAATAGCTATATTTGAGGCTTCTGATATGTTAATAAATGAACTCAAGATTACAATCCCGGTTATTAATGTATTTTAGTACGCAAATATATAAAACTGCTTTGGATTGGAAAAACTTTAGAAGATTTATTTATGGGTTTTTAATTTCCGCACCGTGCCGTTGGTAAAACCACCAGTTTAAACCCAGGCAAATCAGGTAGTAAAAGGCGAATCCGTATAAAGCATATTCCGGGGTACCATTAGCAATTTGCTGCCCGAATACTTTTGGAATAATGAATGCTCCATAGGCTGCAATTGCCGCTGTCCAGCCAAGTACCGGGCCTGCCTGCTCCTTACTAAAAATGTAAGGAATACTTCGGAAAGTGGAACCGTTGCCAATTCCTGTGGTAATGAACAACACCATAAAACAGGCAAAAAACGGCCACCAATATTGTTCGGGCGTTGCTGATTCCCGTGCCTGGATAACGAAGTGAGCCACTGCAAGGGTTGCCAGTATCTGTGCTATTGTACTTACTGCAGTTACCCTCGCCCCGCTGTTGATCCTGTCGGAGAACCAACCACCTATCGGACGGACGAGCGCGCCAAGTACAGGACCCAAAAATACCCACATCAGGAAATTGGGCGCATTAGGATTGATAAATCCGGGATCGCCGGCATCAGTATAAACAAAAATGTCCTGGCTTAATTTTGGAAAGGCGGCTGAAAATCCAATAAAAGAGCCAAATGTCATGGTGTAAATAAAGGTCATTATCCAGTTGTGCTTATTTTTAAAAATGGCAAACTGCCTGTTCAGGTTGGTCTTAATTTCACCGGGTGTGGCATATTTCATCAACAGTACAGTTAAAATTATCACCACTGGTAAAACAATCCACATATTCACTTTTAAAATGACCAAAAGATAAGCCCCAACACCTGAGCCTATAAGCCCAAGAACTGCCATGTACAAGGTTTTTCCAACACCCTGCAAAGTAGATGGAAGATTAGGAGTGCCTGTAATCACATTGTTCATCCCAAAAAAAGCAGCAATGCTTGCCAGGCTTAACAGAGGAACCCAGACCCAACCGGCATTTTGAAGTCCTGACAATGCTTCTCCGTAAACATTACTACCATCAGCTGCCACGGCTCCAAAAAGGAAGAATCCGATTACCCAGGGAATGGTTTTTTGCATTACTCCCACGCCCAGGTTGCCAATGCCGGCATTCAATCCAAGAGAAGTCCCTTGCATTCTTTTTGGGAAGAAGAAGCTGATGTTGCTCATGGAAGAGGAGAAATTTCCTCCGCCAAAACCGGATAGTGCAGCATAAACAGCAAATGTGAAGTATGGTGTATTCACATCCTTTAAGGCAAGCCCAACCCCGATTACCGGAATTAACAGCAGAAGCGTATTCACAAAAATTACATTTCTCCCGCCACCCAATGAAATTAGAAATGAATTGGGAATCCTCAGCGTAGCTCCTGCAAGTCCTGCTATGGCAGGTAAAGTATAATACAAATTATTAATCTCTTTAAGCTTTTGGGTAATTTCACCAGGAGTCATATCCGGGTCGATCATCCCGAAATTGAACCCAAATTCTTTGAGCTTGGTAGCTATAATGCTCCACATGATCCATACGGCAAAGGCCAGAAGCAAAGCAGGGATGGAGATCCACAGGTTGCGGGTGGCGATCCGCCTACCGGTTGATTTCCAAAAAGAATCGTCTTCAACATCCCAGTTTGAAAGGTTTACTTTGAACATAATTTCTTATTTTTATTATTATTCATCAGCAAATGATCCCTCAGGTTCCCGAAGCATTATCCAGCAGAAAATAAAACTTAGCAATGCCCCGCCTGAAAGAATATAAAAGAATGTTTTATCATCGACCAGCGAATAGATGACCAGGTAAACCACTGCTCCAACATTACCGTAAGCACCAGCCATTCCTGCAATCTGGCCTGTTTGCTCCTTTTTGATCATCGGTATAATGGCAAAGGTGGCTCCTTCAGCTCCTTGTACAAAGATGGAAGTAACTACTGTGATAATCACAGCCACAACCAGCCACCACATGCCATCGAATAAAGGATCGAGCAATCGCACACCATCCGCATCGAATCCGTTATATTTAGAGATAATTGCCATGAAGAAAAAACCGATTGCTATGCCAAACATATAAATCAGCATGGTTCTTTTACGGTTGTTCATTTTATCCGAAAGCAACCCTCCCAGAGGTCTTGCAAACAAATTCACAAAAGCAAATGAAGCTGCAATGATGCCGGCAAGAGTAGCGGTCATTATGTAATTGCCTTCACTGTTGGTAATATTTCTGAAAACGTTTTCGAAAAACATGGGAAGCATTGAAACCACCGCAAGCTCTGCCCCGAAATTGGCAAAATAGGTGCTGTTGAGCGCAGCTACATTGCCCCAGCGATATTTGTCCTTTTCGGGAATACCAGCCCTTAAGCGTGGCAAATTAACCTGCAATACTTTTATCACGTGAACAATGTAAATCAATGCCAGTATCCCATAGATCAGGTTCAAAATGTTTTGGGGAAGAATCGGTGCACCATCTACTACTGCCAGCCCTATTTTCCAGGTCAGAATACCCATTGCCCCTACAAGGGGAAAAGACCAGATCAGGTATTGAATCAGGTCGCGGTAAGAACTTACCATCATGGGCTGTGTTTTTTCCGCTTTTTTAAAATGAAAGGCCTTGGTGACTCCATTCCGGGGTACATCCCTGACCAGGAAATAAAAGACGATGCCGTAGGCAAGGGAAACCCCGCCATTGATGGCAAGGGCATAACGCCAGCCGTTTTCGTACTCCCCGAAAAAATGCAGCGCAATCCAGGGTAAAGTCATAGCGGCCCAGGCCGATCCAAAATTACCCCATCCGGCATAAAATCCTTCGGCCCGGCCTACCATTTTTGGGGGAAACCATTGGGCTACCATCCGTATCCCGATTACAAAACCTGCACCGATAGAGCCAAGAATTAACCTTGAAATCAGCAATTGAATGAAGGAATTTCCAAACGCAAAAAAGAATGCTGGAACAGACATGGTGATCATCAGCAAGCTAAATATGATTCGTGACCCAAACCGGTCGATTAAAGCACCCACGACAATTCTGGCCGGAATGGTGAGTGCTACATTGCAAATTGCCAGCACTTTCAAATGATCTTTTGTCAACCAGTTTACTTTGGCCAGAATGGTGCTGGCCAGAGGTGCCATGTTGAACCAAACATAAAAGGTGATAAAAAATGCAATCCAGGTAAAATGAAGCGTACGAATCCGTTCCTGCCTAAAATCAATTAATTCTGGGATAGCCATTTAAATCTTAGTTTGAATGAAAAATTAATTATTTTTTGATTTTATACCATTTTTCATCTTTCGTGATGACCTGATTTTTCTGTAATCCCAGTTCCAGATAACCAACTGATAGCTACGCCACAGGTAGGCAAATGGATAGACCAGGAAATGCATGAAGCGTGTTGACGGGATTATTCCGATAAGTGTGAAAGCAGAAATGAGGTGCATCTTTACAGCCATGGGCATGGCCGAAACGGAAGAGATATCAGGACTCAGTAAAAAAATGGATTTGAGATAAGGGGTAAGCGAAAGAGCAAACCAGGAGGAACCCCATCTGTAAAATATCGCCACCCACAATCCTGAAATAATCTGTACTGCAAGGATTATATAAACCAGGATATCCATCTTGTTGGTAACCATCCAAAGCCTCTTGTTTTTTATACGTCGAATAATAAGGATGATTAAGCCAAACAATGCCGTTAAACCAAAACCCAAGCCAGCAATTTCGAGGATGAGCAGACGAACAGGAACATTGTTCCACAGCACCACACTACGCGGAAACAAGAATGCTGTAAGATGTCCGAAAAATAGCACGAGCAAACCCCAGTGAAAAGGACGGCTCCCGTAAAATAATTCCCGGCTTTCGAGAAACTGGGATGAGAGGGAAGATACCTTAAAGCCAAAATTCAGGTATCTGAAAATTGTTCCGGTTATCACAATAAAAAGTGCAGCATAAGGTAAGCCGATAAAAAAGAATTGATTTGTCATATTCAAAAACTTTTTCGTTTGTTACACATCGTATCACAAATAGCTTGATTGGGCGAAGGCATCAGGAAATCATTCGCCCCATCAAACAACTGTTCAGGCATGGCATATTCAGCCAGGCCTTCACCTTTAAAATCCTGCTGTAAAAATGCCAGCAATATTTCAAGCAGGTTCTTATACAAATTATCGGAATTTTTAAATTTGGCAAGCATAAATCTGACTGCTTGCAGGATGATCACAAATCCCAGTTCCTGTGCAAATTCGGGATCATTGGTTTTGGAAAGCAGCATCAGTACATTGGGCAGATGGTCGCCCAATTCATGGCCACAATCCACGCTGGCTTTTTGATGCTCCAGTTGAAGGTTAACGAGCAGTTGCGCCCGTTTGTAATCTTCGCCAAACATGATATAGCCCAGGTCGAGATAACAGACTGATTGTACATCGAAAGTTTTCAGGTAATATTCCTGCTGTTGTGTAAGTGATTTTTTGGTGATTGCAAGCACAAGTATGCGTGCCTTTTCATCTAGTTTCGGGAAGTGTTCCACTACCAGCCGCTGAAAGTCGAAAAGTACGTCAGTCAATTTTTGATCAGGATACCTGAATAGATCAGCAAATATATGATAATAACCTATTTTATTCATTTTCATCTGTTTTACAATCCTCTTTTGGGAGGTTCTTTAAATCCAAAACCATGATTCCCTTTTACGTCAGCAGTACTTTCAAGCATTTCCATAGCTTCTTCACGGTGAGCCGGCGGAATCACAAAACGTTCATCGAACAGGGGCAGGGAGGTAAGTCTGAAAATAGCATCGGCGGTTTCTTTACCCATATTTACTTCCCTCATGGGATCGCTTACTTCATTTTGCGGTAAATCCCCGACTGTTTCCTGCCGTCGGTGAAGGCGCACGGCCATGAGCTTCTTCAACACGATCTCGATGGTTTTTTCATTTCCGGCACTGAACAGGCTGGCCAGATATTTCATGGGTAATCTTGATTTTTCGATGGCTCCCCAGAAAGATTCACTGGTGGTTTCGTAAGTGCCATTTTCCACAAAGGCCATAGTAGGCAACAATGGTGGGACATAGAAAAGATTTGGCAGCGTTCGGAACTCGGGATGCAGCGGTAATGCCAGCCCCCATTCTTTCACGAATTTATAAACAGGCGACTTTTGTGCAGCCTCGATGGTAGAATCGGCCACACCATTTTTACGGGCAGCTTTTATTACTTCCTCATCGTTGGGGTCAAGGTAAATGGACATTTGTTTATCGACGAGCTCATGCTCCTTGCAGGAAGCAACTTCCTTGATTTTATCTGCATCATAAAGCAAAACACCAAGGTAGCGGATACGTCCGACACAGGATTGCATGCAGACAGGGATCTGTCCGTTTTCGAGACGCGGGTAGCAAAGCAGGCATTTTTCGGATTTGCCTGTATTCCAGTTGTAAAAACTCTTTTTGTAGGGGCATGCAGTAACACACAAGCGCCAGGCTCTGCATTTTTTTTGATTGATGAGCACTATGCCGTCTTCGCCCCTTTTGTAAATTGCCCCAGAAGGGCAGGCAGCCACACAGGCCGCGTTGAGGCAGTGATTGCACATGCGGGGTAAATAGTGCATAGTCATTCTTTCGAGCTGGAACATAGCCTCCTGTTCGGCGGGGCTAAGATTTTTAAAGTTTACATCCTTTCGCGCATAGTCCTGCGACCCGCCAAGGTCATCGTCCCAGTTCGGCCCCGATTTGGGTGTTATGGCCTGGCCGGTTATTAGCGAAACGGGGCGGGCAACTGGCTGATCGTCTCCCTCTTTTGCTTCGAAAAGATTTTCGTACTGATAAGTCCAGGGCTCGTAATAATCTTCTAATACCGGCATACCTGAATTATGGAATAAGTTTTTCAGCCCCCTGAATTTGCCAGCACCTTTTAGTCGGATGGTGTTTCCTTTTTTTTCCCAGCCGCCTTTATAGATATCCTGATCTTCCCACTTTCCCGGGTAACCCGTTCCCGGCTTTGTTTCCACATTGTTCCACCACATGTACTCGGCACCTTTGCGATCAGTCCAGATGTTTTTACAGGCTATGGAGCAGGTATGACAACCTATGCACTTGTCGAGGTGAAATACCATCGAAATTTGTGATCTGACATTCATGTTCGTTGTGTTTAAAATTCAACTTTATCCATTTTCTGCACTAACACGTGCGAATCGCGGTTTACGCCAACGGGTCCCCAATAATTGAAATGATAGGTAAATTGCCCGTAACCACCCATGAGCAGGTTTGGCTTGAGATGGATCCGTGAAAAACTGTTGTGCCCGCCAGCTCTTTTGCCTTCGCGAACCTGAGATCTGGGCACGGAATAGGTTCGCTCGGGGGAGTGATAAACCATGCATATTCCTTTTGGTATCCTTGCACTCACACAGGCACGTGTACAGTAAACACCATTGTCGTTGTGTACTTCAACCCAGTCGTTGTCATTGATTCCCATTTCTGCAGCATCTTCCTCACTCATCCAGCAGGGCACCATACCCCGCGAAAGGGTCAGCATCCGCAGGGTGTCGCCATAGGTTGAATGTATATGCCATTTTCCATGTGGGGTTAGTACATTCAGCAATTTTGCCTTTCCGGTTGTCACCGACATTCTAAGCTCACCATAAACCTCAGGCTTGGGAGAGGGTTTGTAGGTGGGAAGATGTTCTCCAAATTTGATGTATCCTTCATGATCGAGGTAGAAATGCTGACGGCCGGTCAATGTTCGCCAGGGAACAAGCCGTTCGACATTGTAGGTGTATGCCGAATAGGCTCTGCCATCGGTAAGCAATCCCGACCATACAGGTGAATTGTGATAGCGATGTGGTTTTGCCTGCAAATCTTTAAAAGTCATTCTCACATTTCGGTTTCCTTCCGACAAATCACTCAGTAAAAGTCCTGTTTTCTTTTCGGCTACTTTGTATGCCCTGTGGCTCAATTCTCCGTTGGTAAGGCTCGACAAGTGCAGTATAGCATTGGCAGCCTCTTCGTCTTCATAAATGGAGGGGTAGAAATGCCCGTCCACCTCACGGATGTGATTTTTATCTTCGAGCATTTTATTGTAAAAATCATCACAGTTATAGCTACTGCCATGTGCTCCCAATCCTTTTTTAATATTGGGCCCCAGGGTAATGAACTTATCGTAGATTTTAGTATAATCACGTTCTGTTACAACCAGGTTATGCATGGTTTTGCCCGGTATGGGTTCACACTCGCCTTTGCTCCAGTCTTTGATTATAGTTTGGGAAATTTCTCCGGGGCTGTCGTGAGCTATGGGTGTATTTACAATGTCTTTAACGGGGATAGGAATGTGAATTTTGGCCAATTCGCTGGTGGCTTTAGCAATTTCCCTGAAGATCATCCAATCGCTTTTCGATTCCCACACCGGTGCGATGGCAGCCGACAGAGGATGTATGAACGAGTGCATATCGGTGCTGTTCAGGTCTGTTTTCTCGTACCATGAGGCTGCCGGTAAAACGATGTCGGAATACAAGGCTGAGGTATCCATCCTGAAGTTCAGGTTTACAATCAAATCCATTTTACCTTTAGGGCTTTCGCTCATCCATTCGATATCTTTTACGAACTTATGGGCCACTTCATCGGCGATGCTGTTGTGGTGTGTTCCGAGGTAATGATTTAAAAAGTACTCGTGTCCTTTTGCACTCGACATGAGTGCATTTGCGCGCCAGATATACCAAACCCGGGGAAAGTTGATCTCTTCATCAGGACAAACCACAGCATGCAGTAGCTCTTTGTTTTTGAGTTTT
>JAIOZV010000069.1 GCA_021740425.1 Bacteroidales bacterium
CCGCCGCATACCCCCTCCAAAAACAGCTAACTATCTGTCATTCCGAACGAAGTGAGGAATCCTCTCCACATTTTTCTACCCTTTTCAAATTTAGTCGGTCAATAGTGATTTATTTTGAAAAAACGCGATACAAATAAGAACAGGATAAATAGGACAAAGCAGAAACTGCCAAGCCAAAAATATTTGCATCAAGGCCAAAAGGCAAATTCCACTCTCCTATAATCAAAGTTATTGTGGTGCCCCCTCCCAAAAGCATTGCTGCAAAAGCAGCTACTTTTTTGGGGTTTCGTGTAAACAAAGCAGCAAGAATTGGAACAAACAAACCGGAAACCATAAAGGCGTAGGAATACAACATCAATTCAAGAACATTTTGCATAACAGTAGCCAAAAGCAAAGCCACAATACCAATAATCAAAGTTAATAACTGGGACAGCCTTAAAATTTTTTTTCCCTCGGGTAATTTTGTCAGACGGCTGATTATATCAGTAAGAATATTTCCGGATGCCGCCATTAAACAACTGTCGGCAGTGGACATAATTGCTGAAAAATATGCTGACATCATGAGACCCATAAGCCCGACTGGAAGAACAGTTCGCAGCAAAAGAGGCAAGCCCATCTCAGGGTCAATATCGCTAAGCGAATTGTAACCTAAATATTCGAAAAAGCCATCCTGCAAGGCCACCCTTGAAAAAAGTCCTAAAATTACCCCCATAAATGCCATTAATGGCCACTCAAATACTCCTGCAATAAACCAGGCTTTACGTGCAGATTTTTCACTTCGCGAAGCATAAATCCGCTGGTACAGGGTCATTCCTACAAACCAAATTGGTATTATCGTAACTACCCAATTTACTATGGTTTGCCACGTCACATTCTGCAAGTTAAAAAACTCGCCGGGCAGAGAATCCGTTATAGCTTTGCTCCCGCCCAACGCAACATAACTTATTGGTATCCCAATAAAAACCAAACCTGAAATTAACAATATCCATTGAATTGTATCAGTGTAAATAACGGCCTTCAAGCCACCCATCACAGTGTATAAAATGGTGATAGCACCCATTACGATGAGGGCGGTTTTAAGATCGAGGCTTACAAATGAGGCAGATGCAAGTTTGGCTCCTGCAAGAATTTGAGAACTTGTAAATCCAATATATCCGATAGCAGAAATAATCCCTGCAAGCAGAGCCACTTCTTTTCCATAAAAATGCCTGAAAATCTCAGGGAATGTATAGAATTTATGTTTTGCTGAAAGCCTAAAAATTTTGGGAATTAAAAAAACAGCACTCATCCAGGCACCTATCAAACCGGTAAACAACATCCACGATCCTGCAAGCCCAAGGATAAACCCAAGCCCTCCCAGTCCAATCGAAAATCCCCCTCCGACATCAGTGGCAACCACCGAAAGCCCCACATGCCAACTCCCCATTTTCCGACCACCAACAAAAAAATCATCGGTATTCTTATTACTTTTCATAAAATAATAGCCAACACCCAACATGGCCAACATATAAACTATGAATATCGATAAATCAACCCAGTGCATAATCTTACATTTAGTTTCTATAGGAACAAAATTAGTAAAAATGCAGGAAAATATTGGTTCGCAAACATTTTTTAGACTAACTTAAAACAATTCAAAATCCTCTTTAAAGTTAATTTCTTAGTGATTAATAGCAAATACCTAAAAACTTCCATTTATGATTTTTAAATATTCTTAATAAAAAAGTGACTTTTTGTTTCTACTCAAACTATTATTTTAACAAAAATCGAATAAAGTTGAATTTCTTTGCACTTTCAAATTAATAATTCAAAATGAAAAAGAAACTCATTTCTTCAGGAACAAAGTGGGAAAACATTGTTGGGTATTCACGCGCGGTGCGGGTTGGAAACATTATTGAAGTTGCCGGAACAACAGCCGTTGACAAGGATATTATTGTGGGTAAAAATGATGCCTACCTGCAAACGAAATTCATCATCCAAAAAATTGAAAAAGCACTTCACGAGGCAGGTGCAACGCTGGCGGATGTAAACAGGACGAGAATTTACGTTACCGACATTTCGCGATGGGAAGAAATTGGCAAAGCCCATGGTGAATTCTTCGCAAACATCAAACCTGCCTCCACGATGGTAGCAGTAAATGCACTGATTAGCCCAGAATTATTGGTGGAAATTGAAGCCACAGCAATTATCAGGGAGTAATTGCAGTTTGAAATACAGAATCATAACCAGAGTATTTCCATCGATTCACAGATAAGGATTTCGAAAAATGAAATGTTATTGATTTATAAATTCTTTGATGAAAAAATTGAACAAAAACTTCGCTTAATTAGTTTGAAAGATGAATAGAAGAGACGGTTGTTTTTTTATTGGATTTAAACATCCTGATAATTTCCTAAAAGTTTTATAATTTCGTGATCGAAAAAAAGTGTTTTGATAATGGATAAAATTAGATTACAGATTTTGGGCATGTCTTACAGTCAATCGCAAAGTGGTGCTTATGCTTTGATTTTGGGCGAAACGACAGGTGAACGAAGATTGCCCATTATTATCGGTGGCTTTGAAGCACAAGCCATTGCCATAGAGCTTGAGAAAATGAAACCTGCACGTCCCCTAACTCATGATCTGCTAAAAAGTGTTGCCATCTCATTTAATATTGAGGTTACCGAAGTGGTTATCAATAAATTTCATGAAGGTGTATTTTACGCTCAACTGGTTTGCAACGATGGCTTAAAAACCATCGAAATCGATTCGCGGACCTCCGATGCAGTGGCTATGGCCATCAGGTTTAAATGCCCGATATACACCACCGAAAAAATTATGTCGGAGGCAGGAATAATTGTTAAGGACGAAAAAAATGAAAAAAGTGAGGACAAGGATATGAGCACCAAAAAACCCAGATCAAGTGCCAAACCCTATGCAAAAAACACCATCAAGGATTTGGAAGATTTACTTCAAAAGGCCATCGAAAACGAAAATTACGAGCAAGCTTCTGAGATAAGGGATGAAATAAATCGCAGAGATTAGTTAAATTTTTGATATTTGCAGATTATTTCAATTTGTATTTATCAGAATTAACCAAAATGAAAAGAACATTATTCCTGCTTGCTTTTTCACTCGTACTCTTTCCACTCATTTCCGCAAGCCAAAATCAGATTTCCGGCTTTGGCACTATTGCCAAAAACGCGCTTGCGTTTGCATCAGCTAACCAAGGCGATGGCTCCCGGATGATTTCTGAAATTAATCCGGTAAAGGTTTCGGATGCACCCCTTAATTCAGGCAAATCTAACCAGCCAGTTCCTTTCGTTCAAAAAACCGGAAATGGATTTTCATTGATTGCCCTGCTGCGTGGACTTCTTGGAATTACCGTATTGATCATCATAGCATGGGTATTCAGTTCAAACCGACGGGCTGTATCCTGGCGGGTAGTGGGTATAGGCCTGCTGATTCAGTTGGGAATAGCGCTCGGAATTTTGTTTATTCCGCTCATCGAAGATTTTTTTGGCCTGATAGGAGGCATTTTTGTTGTTATCCTGGATTTTACAAAAATCGGAAGCACCTTTTTATTCAACGACCTGATGGACATCCCCAAAACAGGATACATTTTTGCCCTGCAAATATTACCAACCATTATTTTCTTTTCCGCCCTCACCAGCGTATTGTTTTACCTGGGCATAATACAAAAAGTTGTATGGGTAATGGCCTGGCTGATGACCAAAGCACTGAAAATTTCAGGCGCGGAAAGTTTGTCGGTGGCAGGAAATATTTTCCTTGGCCAGACTGAATCACCCCTCATGATCAAAGCATATTTACCAAAAATGACTGATTCGGAAATGTTGCTGGTTATGATTGGCGGTATGGCAACAGTTGCTGGTGGTGTACTTGCAGCATATATCAGTTTTTTGGGTGGTGATGATCCCGAACAACGACTGATTTTTGCAAAGCATTTACTTACTGCCTCAGTTATGGCAGCACCGGGAGCCATCGTTATTTCAAAAATCCTGATGCCTCAAACCGATAAAATTGATACAAAAGTTGAAGTGAAACAGGAAAAAATAGGCAAGAATTTTCTGGATGCACTCTCCAATGGGACAACAGAAGGACTGAAACTGGCAGCTAATGTTGGTGCAATGTTATTGGTGTTTTTTGCATTTATCGCCATGATAAATTTCATACTGATGAAAGTAGGTGTATGGACCAATCTGAACCAATCAATTGCTGAGCTGACCGGCGGACAGTATGATGAACTTTCGATGCAGTTTATCCTGGGCTATACCTTTGCACCACTCATGTGGGTGATTGGTGTAGGCACGCAGGATATTACACTGGTCGGACAACTTTTGGGTGAAAAATTAATTGCCAGTGAATTTGTCGGATACACCAGCCTGGCCGAGATGAAAGAGCTGGGTATTTTCACACAACAAAAATCTGTGATTATGGCTACCTATATGCTCTGCGGATTTGCCAACTTTGCCTCCATCGGAATTCAGATTGGGGGTATCGGAGGTCTGGCTCCAAATAAACGTTGGTTTCTGTCGAAATACGGAATGAAAGCCCTGCTGGGAGGAACTTTGGCTTCGCTGCTTTCTGCAACAATTATTGGCGCTATCATGGGGTAATCCATTCAGGAATAAAATCCCTTAAAATACTCTTTCCTGTATGCCAACATTGAACCAAAACAATAGATTCAGGTTAATTGTGTATATCACAAAATCATAAATTTAGTCATAATATGAGCAAGCGAATTACGGTAGCAAAGGGCGATGGTATAGGCCCTGAAATTATGGATACCACACTAAAAATATTGGATGCAGCAGGTGCTGAACTGGAATACGATTTTATTGAAGTTGGTGAAAAAGTTTACAAAAAGGGACACAAATCGGGGATTACACCCGAATCATGGGATACCCTGCGCAGGAATAAAATCTTCCTGAAAGCACCAATTACTACTCCCCAGGGCGGAGGGTACAAAAGCCTCAATGTAACCATCAGGAAATCGCTGGGACTTTTCTCGAACGTCAGACCTGTAAGGGCTTACACTCCCTATGTGAAATCAAATTTCCCAAAAATGGATCTGGTAATTGTTCGTGAAAACGAAGAAGACCTCTATGCCGGCATCGAACATCAGCAAACCCCTGAAGTTATTCAGTGCCTCAAACTTGTTTCGAAGCCCGGCAGCGAGCGCATCATCAGATATGCCTTTGAGTATGCACGTACAAACAATCGCAAAAAAGTGACCTGCATGAGCAAGGACAATATTATGAAACACACAGATGGCATGTTTCACAGTATCTTTGATGAAGTTGCTGCAGAATATCCCGAGATAAAAACTGAACACAAAATTATTGATATTGGTGCTGCTTTACTCGCGGAAAGACCCGAAACTTTTGATGTTATTGTTACCCTCAACCTTTACGGTGATATCATTTCGGATATTGCTGCACAGGTAGCCGGTTCAGTTGGCCTGGGCGGCTCAGCCAATATTGGAACTGATTTTGGCATGTTTGAAGCAATTCACGGTTCAGCACCCGACATTGCATGCAAGGGCATAGCAAATCCCTCCGGATTGATTAATGCTGCCGTGATGATGCTCGTTCACATCGGCGATAATAAAACTGCCGAACTCATTTCAAATGCCTGGCTAAAAACACTTGAGGATGGCTACCATACAGGCGAAATTTTTAATAAGGACTTAAGTTACAAAAAAGTCGGCACCCATGAATTTGCAGATGAAATCATCAAAAGGCTGGGTAAAATTCCCTTTGTGCTTACACCTGTAACTTTTAAGGAGGGCGACCATCAGATCAATATCAAAATTTCGGTTACACCACCCATGGATAAAGAACTTACGGGTGTTGATGTGTTTATCGACTGGTCGGAACATGGCAGAAAACCGGATATTTTAGGAAAAAGGCTGGAATTGCTCACAAAATCAAAGCTCAGATTGAAAATGATTACCAACCGCGGTGTAAAGGTTTATCCTGACGGAATCCCCGAAACATTTTGTACCGACCACTGGCGGTGCAGATTCCAATCGGAAAATGAAATAAAAGGAAGACCCAAAAAAGGTGAAATTTCACACACTGATATTTTAACCCTTCTCGATGAAATACATCATGACGGCCTCGATTTTATAAAAATTGAAAACCTCTACAATTTTAGTGGAGCCAGAGCTTACTCGCTCGGCCAGGGAGAATAAAAGGAGCTGATTACTGATGGCTGGTAGCCTAAATTAACCAATCGTCAATAACTCAATAACCAATCAACAATACACGAATAACCCCAAACCCCCATGACCCTCACCCCGATTCATACTGGTAACTTCAAACTTGACGGAGGAGCCATGTTTGGCGTAGTGCCTAAAACTTTGTGGCAAAAAACATACCCTGCCGATGAAAATAACCTTTGTAATTGGGCTATGCGTTGCCTCCTTGTTGAGTTTGAGGATAGAAAAATTTTAATCGATACCGGAATCGGTGAAAAGCAGGATGCAAAGTTTTTGAGCCATTTTCACTTGAACGGCCCTAATTCATTGGAAAAATCCCTTGCGGAAGCAGGAGTATCGCCCAACCAGATTACCGATGTTTTGCACACGCATCTTCACTTTGACCATTGCGGAGGAAGCATTAGATGGAACAATGACAAAAGTGGTTTTGCTTTATCCTTTCCAAATGCAACTTATTGGGCAGGCAGGCAACACTGGGAATGGGCTCTAAATACCAATCTCAGAGAACGGCCATCCTTTCTGAAAGAGAATCTTTACCCCATGCAGGAAAGTGGGCGGCTCAGGTTGATTGAAAATGAAGGATTTCTTTATCCGAATATCGAATTGAGAATCATGAATGGCCACACCCGCGGTCAAATCATACCCCTGATCCGCCTTGCCGGAAAAACCCTTGTTTTCATGGCTGATTTTTTACCATCCGTGGCACATGTTCCCCTGCCATACATTATGAGCTACGACATCGATCCCTTGCAAACCCTCCGGGAGAAACAGGATTTTTACAAAGAAGCCATTGAAAACAATTATGTACTCTTTCTTGAACACGACATAAATCATGAGTGTTGCACCATCCGGGAAAGTACAAAAGGTTATGAAGTTTTAAACACTTTCCACTTAAATGAATTCAGTGGAAATCATTAAAATCAACTTATAAAACCAGCAAAAAAATTGGATTGGTTTTCTGCGGATTCAAGATTTGATACACACCGCGTTGTTTATGGTTATTGCTGTTGAGGCAATTTAATAATAAAAATTTGTCCATCTTTTTAAAAATACATACTTTCGCATCCATTGTAAATATTTAATTTTTTGAATATGATTAATAAAAATATATTTGAAGCTGTTGGAACCATAATAAAAAAGGAAATACTCAGCTCAATTGAACATGACACAAGCAAAGCATTGGTGTTGGAAACACTAAAACCTTATCCCGGATATCATGGGACTACCATTCCTGATCAACTGAACCCGATTTCTTTGTTTTTCGTAACCGACAAGAAATATAGCGGAGAAAAAGTAATTAGAGCCACAATGGCTGTTAAAAAAGAATTCAGCGAACCTTTCGATGCTACACCCGGGCAGATTACTGTTTTCAATGCTTTAACACCTTGTATCAGGATTAAAGACCTGAATACCTATGAAAGAATATCTGAATTGGTTGACCTTTACCGTAAACATGGTATCGATTTTATAAAGGACAGAAAAGTTGATGAATTTTACGGGCTGATAAAAATCCGCAAATATTTTGAATTGGAAAATATTGAGGACGGCTTGTACAAAGACCTCAAAATGCCCCAAATGGCCTACTTTTTCGTACCGAACCAGATAAGCTGGGATGTGTTTGAAAGCATAACACACAATCTGAAAGTTAATCCGGAATACAACAATTTTGATGCTGCGCTCGGGATTTTTTTCCCGCCAGATCTTGTAATTGATGCAGTTAGGATTTACAATGTAGAAATCGACATGGAGCATGTGAAAATGCTCAGGGATAAATACCTTCAGGAAATCAAACGGATCTAAAAAAAGATTTCGAGAACAGTAACAAATGAATTAACCTACCCCCTTACCAACCAAATTAGTATTCAGAAAAGCCACTTGCAAGAAAAAAAATGTTTGAATTAATAGACTCAAAACTTATCAAGCTGCTTGAAACACTTGGCCTTGCTGAAGCATACCAGTTTTTGGTTTTAGCCGGCATCAAGGTTTTTGCTTCCATTCTTATCAGCTACATCGCTTTTATTGTTTCCCGAAAGTATATTGTAAGCATACTCTCAAAACTTGCAAAAAAAACAAAATCAAATTGGGATGATGTACTGATAGAACGAAAGGTTTTTAACAGGCTTGCATACCTGGTTCCCTCGTACATTTTGTATTGGATGATTCCACTTGCCCTGGAACAATATCCCGAGATTTCAACCCTCATAGTTCTTGGTATCAGGGTTTATAGCATTGTGATTGTAATGTTGGTGGGTACTGCATTTCTCGATTCCATCATGCACATTTATCACCATTATGATATTTCAAAGGCAAAACCCATTAAAGGTTATATTCAGGTAGGTAAAATTTTAATCTACATTCTTTCCTCTTTAACACTCATATCAATTTTAATCGGACAAAGCCCGATGTTACTGATCGGAGGGTTGGGCGCATTTTCAGCGGTGTTACTGTTGGTTTTTAAAGATTCAATCCTGGGACTTGTGGCCGGAGTGCAACTAACAGCCAACGACATGCTCAGACCCGGCGACTGGATTTCGATGCCAAAATATGATGCAGATGGAACAGTTACAGATATTACCCTCACAACAATAAAAATCCAAAATTGGGACAAAACAATTTCAACAATTCCTGCATATTCACTTTTCACCGATTCGTTTAAGAACTGGCGCGGAATGGAGGAATCAGGTGGCCGGAGAATTAAAAGATCCGTTAATATTGATATGACAAGCATCAGGTTCTGCACAGAGCCAATGCTCGAAAAATACAAGCAGTTTCAATATATTGTTGACTATGTCGAAAACAAAGAAGTTGAAATTCAACAATACAATAGTGAAAATAAGATAAATACCAAAGTATTGGTCAATGGCAGACGTCAGACAAACATCGGGGTTTTCAGAGCCTACCTCAATGCCTATTTACAAAACCACCCTGACATCAGAAGCGACATGACTTTTTTAATCAGACAATTACAATCAGGTGAACACGGTTTGCCTGTTGAAATTTATGTTTTTAGTAAAGTACAGGCCTGGGCCCAATACGAATCCATACAAGCCGACATTTTCGACCATATACTTGCAGTTATTCCTGAATTTGACCTGCGGGTTTTCCAAAATCCTTCGGGCAGCGATTTCAGATCCCTTACAGAAACTTCACTCCCCCCTTCCAAAAATTAATCTTCAATACCAAGGATGATGAAATGAAACCAAATGATGACTAATTTTTACACACTATGTCCTACAATGAAATAGAAGAGCTAAGAAAATCGGGAAATCTTGAACAAGCTTATGTTTTGGCTGTAGCTGATTTACAGGATGCCATTCAAGATGTAGCCATTCCTGAATTACTTCCGGAATTGAACGAAGAAATCGCAACAAAAGAAAGTATCATTATGCTTGGAAAAAGAGCACTATCCTGGGTTCTTTACGACTTTCTTAAACAAAATACGGATGCAGAAAACTTCGACACTTTCATCTACTACCTCAAAGAATTTGTTGAAATAGATCTTGATCCATCCGAAAAAATGGTAGTAAACCAACTGGTTTGGGTTATTGGAAAAGCAGCTTTCGAATTTACCAAAGAACCGGATTTTGATATTTCAAGAATGGAAGAGTTGCTGGAAGCCACCATGAAACTGAAATTCAGCAAACAAACCAAGGGTTATTCCTTTTTATTTAAGGCATTTCACAAAGCTTTGAAAGAATCGCCTCAATACATCGAATTTGCATCATGGTGGGATCTGTGGAGCTTTATCAGGGATGACTATAAATATACAAAACAGGACGATGGCAAAAAAATTATGGCTGTTGCCGAACAAGGCTTCAACAGATATGCAAAACATCTGGTTTTTGCTTTGGAAAACAACCCTGATGAAATAACAGAAGCCAGTCTGCACCAAAAAGTTACCGATTTCCTTCCTGTGGTCGAAACAGCCATGCAACACAATAAACATTACAATAAACTCCCTTACTACCATATTAAATTGCTTTTTGCATTAGGGGATTTTCAAAAAGGGTTTTCATTATTGAAAAAACAAGCCCGCCAAAATCAGAATGAATTCTGGGTATGGCAATTAATGGGTGAAGTTTATTCCGAAAACAAGGAAAAACAACTCGCATGCTGGTGCACTTCGATGCTTTGCCACACAAACCTCGAAAACATTATTCAAATGCGTGTAAAGATTGCAGGTAAACTCATAGGGAAAGGTCAGTACGATGATGCCAAAACTGAAATTGCACTCATTCTAAAATCCTGCCTCGAAAATAAATGGAATTTTCCGGAAGAAGTTGCCAATTGGGGAGATGAACCCTGGTATGGCCTGGCTAAAGTGAACAAAAACAACCTCAGCCTTTACGAAAGCTACCAGCAAGTTGCCGATGACATTCTTTTCGGAGATATTCCTGAACGAAAAATTGTAGTTGAATCGGTGAATACCCCAAAAAAAATCCTGAATTTTCTTGGTACAGATTTTATAAAAGGATACTTTAAATACGACAAGATATTAAAAAATGTGCGTGAAGGCGACATCCTGGTGGTTCGTATTCAGGATGCCGGATTAGAAGGAAGATTCAATGTGTTTAGTGCAATAAAATTAAAAATGAAGTATCTTGATGGCATCCTTAAACCTTTCTCCGGTGAAGTAATCAAGCATGCAGCAAAAAACTTTGCCTTTGCAGATGGTATGTTTATTCCTCCCGAACTGTGCACCAAAGCAAGACTCAAAGATGGGGAATACATCGCAGGAAAGGCAATGATATCATACAACAAGAAAAAAGAGGAATGGGGGTGGAAAGCAATTTCAATTGATTAATTGAACATTGGAAAATTTCTTATAATTGCTTATTTTCTGAAACCTTGGCTTCAGAAAATTCCTGGCAAACCGGAATTATCTGAGATCGTATTTTTTATCCCATGCAAGTTATTTCATCGACTTATTAAATTGCACTATCATAAAACAAAACTTTTGCAAACAATTTCACTCAACAAAACAATGCATCCATTTTTATTTCAGTAAAATACAAAATACATATCTTTGATGTCGATATTTATCAAATCCAAAACTATGAAAAAATACAGATTACTATTCATGATGGCAACCATTGGGTTGCTTTTTTCATGTACTGAAGTAAAGTACAAAACTGTAACAACTACAGACGCTAACGGTTACACCTACGAAACTGTAACCAACGACCCCATGAATACGCGGGCATACACCCTGAAAAACGGACTGAAGGTTTTTCTTTCGGTGAATAAAGACGAACCACGAATTTCAACCCTTATTGGTGTAAATGCAGGTTCAACATCCGATCCGTCAGAAACAACCGGCCTTGCGCATTACTTTGAGCACATGATGTTTAAAGGTACCGATGAAATAGGAACAATAAACTGGGAATTGGAAAAACCATTGCTCGACCAAATCAATGATCTTTTCGAAAAGCACCGCGATGCAAGCGACCCTTTGATAAAAAAAACAATCTATCACAAAATTGACAGCCTGTCGGCAATTGCAGCAAATTATGTGGCAACAAACGAATACGATAAAATGGTTTCGAGTATCGGTGCAAAGCAAACCAATGCCGGAACAAGTTATGATTACACTGTGTACATCAATGATATTCCGAAAAATGAATTTGAAAAATGGCTCAAACTCGAAAGCGAGCGTTTTGACGATATTGTACTAAGGCTTTTCCATACCGAACTCGAAACGGTATATGAAGAATACAACATGTATCAGGACATGGATCGCAGCCGTGCAAATACTGCCAGGATGGAAGCACTTTTTCCAAACCATCCCTATGGCCGACAGGTAATAGGGCTGGCAGAACATCTCAAAAATCCATCCATGAAAAACATTTATGAGTTTGCCGAAACTTTTTATGTGCCCAACAATATGGCTCTCGCCCTCTCGGGTGATTTGAATTTTGACGAGACCATAAAACTGATAGACACCTATTTCGGAAAACTTGAAGCCGCAGCATTGCCTGAGATTATTCAACCTGCAGAGGAGCCTCTGAAGGAGCCCGTTGTTCGGGAAGTTTATGGTCCTGATGCTGAAAATATGATATTGAGTTTCCGTTTTGACGGAGATTTCTCAGATGATAATAAAATGGTTTCGATGATCGACATGATTCTGAGCAACAGCCAGGCCGGACTCATCGACCTGAATCTGAATCAGCAGCAAAAAGTATTGAGAGCAGGCAGTTATGTTGAAGGAATGAAAGATTACAGCATACACACCTTTTACGGTTCCCCGCGCGAAGGACAAACACTTGAAGAGGTGAAGGATTTGTTGCTTGAACAATTGGATAAAATTAAAAATGGTGAATTTGAAACCTGGATGCTCGAAGCCATAGTAAATGATTTGCGACTCAATGAAATTTATCGCAACGAAAGCAACTTTGCCCGGGTTTTCACTTATGTGGATGCTTTCATTAAGGGCGTTTCGGTAGAAAAAAGACTTGGCTACATCGATGAAATGGAAAAAATTACCAAAGCTGAAATTGTGAAATTTGCCAGTGAAAGATACAACAACAATTATGTGGTAGTATATAAACGCTTTGGCGAAAGTGAGAACATTGCCAAAGTTGAAAAGCCCGAACTAACTCCAATTGCCATCAATCGTGAAGATCAGTCTGAGTTTTACAAAACATTTAACGGGATAAAGGCTGAAGATATCGATCCGGTATTTTTGGATTATCAGGCTCAAATAAAACAAAGGGAGATTGCAACTGGTGTGGACATGTTTTATATTCAAAATGAAAGTAACGAGACTTTCAATTTGAACTACATCATAGATATTGGAAAAAATCACAACATTCTGTTCCCTCTGGCAGTAAATTTCTTACCCTATCTTGGTACAGATAAGTTTTCAGCATCGGATCTGCAAAAGGAATTTTATAGGCTGGGCTTGTCGTTTGGCGTAAATACAGGCGAAAAACGTTCGTATGTTTACATTTCAGGATTGAGCAAATCCTATGATGAAGCAATAAACCTGCTTGAACATGTTATTACAAATGCAAAACCCGACCAGCAGGCATACTCTGATTATGTAGATGGTATTTTGAAAAAAAGGCAGGACAGCAAAAAGAATAAAAATTCGATTTTATGGGGAGGCTTGCTGAATTATGGTATTTATGGCGAAAATTCATCATTCAGAAATAACATACCAGAAGATGAACTCAGGAAAATTGACCCTAAAACTCTGACTGATCTTGTGGCCGGGATGACTTCTTACGAACATAAAATATTTTACTATGGACCTGCCAATTTTGAGTACGCCAGTCAAATACTTGAAAAATATCATACCATTCCTGAGCATCTGGCGCAATTGCCCGAAGAAATAAAATACAAGCAGTTGGAAAATACAGAGAATAAAGTTTATGTGGTTGATTACGATATGGTGCAGGCCAACATTGTTTTGGTTTCAAAAAGTGCCCCTTTCGACAAAAAACTTATTCCACCCTCCCAGATATTTGGGGAATATTTCGGAGGCGGACTATCATCGATCATTTTCCAGGAAATCCGCGAATCAAGAGCTTTAGCTTATAGTGCTTTTTCGGCATTTTCAGTTCCTGACAACCCTGAGGATAATAACATTGTGTATGGTTTTGTGGGTACTCAGGCCGACAAACTCGAAACTGCCACATCTGCCATGCTCGATTTGATGAATAATATGCCTGAGGCCGAAAAGCAATTTGAACTGGCCAAGGAATCGATCATTAAAAAAATTAACACGGAGAGGATCATCAAGGGTAATATTTTTTGGAACTACCTTGAAAATATGGAAAGAGGCATCGATTATGATATTAGAAAAGATGTTTACAATTATGCCCAACAAGTTTCCATCAATCAATTCAGGGATGAGTTTTTTAACGAATACATTAAAGGCCTGAACTACAATTTTGTGATTTTAGGCAACAAAGATGCCTTAGACATGAAATCACTTTCAGGAATCGGCAATACCAGAATTATGACTCTCGAAGAAATTTTTAACTATTAGCAGCATAGGATTTCAAAAAACAAACCCGGCAAAACAGTTTCTATTGCCGGGTTTTTTGTTTGTTTCATTTCAGTTCGATCCACGACACAATACCCTCATCATCCGGTTTTGTCCGGGGCGAGTACATCTTTATTAAATTACCCTCTTCATCAATCAGGTATTTCTGAAAATTCCAACTTACATCCGAATCCATTGCACCATTTTCTGATTTTTGGGTAAGCCAAAGATAAACCGGGTGTATATCATCGCCTTTCACCGAAATTTTTTCCATCATTGGAAAAGTGACACCATAATTTTCGGTGCAAAACTCACGGATTTCCTGATGATTTCCCGGTTCCTGACTCATAAAATTGTTGGCAGGAAAACCAATAATGGTAAAGTTATCTCCTCCGTACTCTTCATACAATGCCTGAAGTGCTTCGTACTGGCCGGTAAGCCCACATTTTGAAGCTGTATTCACAACAAGTACTTTTTTACCTTTCAGGGATGAAAAATCAAAAGTTTCCCCTTCGAGAGTTTTCACCTGAAAATCATAAAAACTTTGCTGTGCCAATATTCCTGTTGACATACCAAATAGTGCGATTAAAATTAAAATTCTGTATTTTCTCATGATAATAGTATTTGTTTGCTGTGAAAACAAAGGCATTGGGGCATTGTTCAACAATGATGGTTACTTTATTGAATGCTAAGCTCAATAATGTCAGGAAATTGGCGGCGGGAAGGCTCACCGGGAGGAGAATAATTTTATTTTCAAAAAGAAATAATCAAAAAGGCTTTGGCTTGAAACCTGATTGGTTAACTATGGAAGAGCTGTTTCCTGTAGCCTTAATAACAAAGAACCCCTGCTTTTCGGCCATGCGATCGCTGGCTCCCTCGGCCATAATAAAGGCCATGCCGCCGTAAATCAGCTTATCAGCATATTCCGGCATATATACTTTCGATTTCCATAGCTTTTCGTGGAAATCAGTTACATCTTGTGGACGTAAGGTAGTTTTTACTTCAACAATAACTATTTCGGCTCCGTTGACTGCTATAATGTCGTACTCAAAATTTTGACCTTTATGATTACCTTTAATGCGTTGAATTGTGCGTTCAACCTGAATTCCGGTTTCATTCAGCAGTTTTATCAAATCTCCCTCTACGAGCGATTCTACCAATTTCCCCCACTGTGAAGTAAAAAGTGCCGATAGTTCTTTGACTCTTTTGTCTGTTTCTTTAAACTTCCTATCGGTTTCCTTAAACTTTTCATCGGTTTCCTTAAACTTTTCATCAGTTTCCTTAAACCTTTCATCGGTTTCCTTAAACTTTTCATCAGTTTCCTTAAACTTTTCATCAGTTTCCTTAAACATCTCACGCGTTTCTTTAAACCTCTGCGACAGCAATCTATCTGTTTCCTGAATTTGTTTGCCTATTTCCTGAAACATTTTCCACACTTGCTCAAAAGTAGCGGGAGTACTATAGGATTCAAGCGGTTCGTTCAGATTATCAGTTTCCATGATCGATCAAATTTATTTGCAAAAATACTACATTTCAGGTGATTTTGAAATCCTTGTCCGGATTCTGAAAATCCGTAAAATAATGGGAAAAGGCATAAACTAAGGAGTAAAATCTTGTTAGTAAATCGCACCTTCCAATTCAACTATCTTTGCATCCCAAATTCTCAAAACCATTCAGCTTTTGAAACTTTTGAAACCCGACATTTGCTGCGAAGAGCGCCTTACATTCAGGCTACACATGGCGTACTCTATTATCGAAGGGTTTATCCTTGGGATTCTGGCGCTCAATGAATTTGTTTTTATTAAAAGTTTATTAGGAACAAATTACGAGCTAAGTGTTTTATTTCAGTTTAGCATGCTGGTTTTTCTGCTGCTTGTTTTCGTAAACGAATTCCTGAAACGCATAAAAAACCGACGGTCATTTTTGCGCATTGTTGGAATATTAACAAGGCTTCCACTTATGCTGCTATTCTTTTTCCCACGCAGTGCCGAGATTTACCAGAATGATTCGTTTTATCATTTAATTTTCTTGGCTATTTTTTTAGTTTATTACCTTGCCGCTCTCGTTATCAACCCAACCATTAATCTGCTGCTCAAAACAAATTACAGCCATCAAAATTTTGGGACATTATATAGCTACGCCCAATCAGCCAATAAGGTAGTACTCCTGTTTGTAACATTTTTATATGGCCTTTTGCTCGATTTCGACAATTTTGCATTTACATACATTTTACCAATCGCCTCGCTATTGGGAATTGCTTCTATCTATCTGCTATCAAAAATTAATTTTACACCTGTTCAGATTAGCAAAACCAAAAACACTTTCCTTGAATCGGTCATACTTTCAATTAAAAATATGCTCGGAATCTTAAAAAACAACAAACCATACCTTCACTTTGAAATAGGTTTTATGCTTTATGGCTTCGCATTTATGACCACCTACGCGGTGGTTACCATATTTTTTTATGATGAGCTAAAACTCAATTATTCGAGTGTGGCTTTTTACAAAAATTCCTATAACATTCTTGCCATTTTACTTCTTCCAATATTTGGTAAACTATTGGGCAAATCAGATCCCCGAAAATTTGCCATGATCACCTATACCTCGCTTGCTCTGTATCTTTTTTTTCTTATGATTACGGAGTACCTGCCTTACTACATTGAACTTTTCAGCATTAAATTGTATTACACTTTGGTGCTCTACATTATTTTTCACGGATTTTTTGCCGCAACTATGGTTTTGCTCTGGAACATTGGATCAGCCTATTTTGGCAAAGATGACGAAGCGGATATTTACCAGTCAACGCACCTATTTCTAACTGGTGTCCGGGCCATTTTTGCTCCCCTTTTCGGGATTTTTGTTTATGAACTAACGGGTTTTACCTTTACATTCAGCCTCGGAATCCTGTCGCTTATTGCCGGAATTTTCCTAATGCAATGGTCACGAAAAAAGAATATTCAAAAATCCGGGTAAATGAAAACCACCGATTTGGTAAATATTTATATTTTTACAGTTTCAAAAAATCTAAATATGCAAAACCCCTCACTTTTACCAAGATATTCAGGACTTAACTCACACTCCTTGTCCTTTGCTATAATTCTTTCTTTTATTCAAATTTTTACCCTGGCCGGAAATAGCCCGAATGTAGCACCGCAATTGGATAAATCGCCAGTGGAATTAAGCTACTCCTATCCCGATCAGGTAGAAGCCGGTACCACTTTTACTTTTACAATCACCTTAAAAAAGGATTTAAATTATCGCGTGCCGGGCATGATAAAATGCAGGTTTGCCGGCGGCCTCATGCCTGAAAATACCTCCATCGAATCTGTGGATTTCCTAAAAGAGGAAAATACAATTGTTTTAAAATGGCAGGAATTATCAGGCAGCAACATCATTACCTTTT
>JAIOZV010000070.1 GCA_021740425.1 Bacteroidales bacterium
AACTATGTATCAGATAGAAATCTTGCTGCCCGAATCAAAAATTAAAAAAGAGATTCTCCTAAAAATGGATGAGGAACAGCAGGAGTTAATCAAAATTATTGCCGAAAATTATTAGGGTGTTGCATTGACGAAAACAGGAGCTGCTTTGGACTAATCCGAAGCAGTTTTTTTTTGCCAAAAACGAAAAAACTTGTGGTACTAATTATTTTTAAGGGATACGCCTGTCAGGTTTCCTCAACTCTAAAAAAGTCAACCGATGAGATAGCTAAAACATCAATCCTTTATTTTAAGCTTTGTTAACCACAAAAACAATTTATCGGATGACTTTACCTCACGAAAAGATGATTCCCGGTATTTAAATCCCTTCCAAATTACGCTCAACCTTTCCTTTGTATATGACAAATTTTGTATCTTAACGGCCTCGTTTAACTACCAAAGGCTATAAGATTTTTACGCTTATTCATTAAACTCCAGCGTTCGTCCGGAAAATCTTGGCGTTCGTTCAAGAAACAGATACGTTTAATAAATTTAAATATGTTAGATATGAAACAGGTATTTTTACTTTTTACAGCAATCTTTCTATCCTTTGCCACATTTGCCCAGGTAAATTTAAATGAAGGGCTGGTAGCACATTATCCATTTAATGGAAATGCAAATGATGAAAGTGGGAATGGGAATAATGGTTTCCTCCATGGTAATATGGTTTCTACCTCAGATAGGTTAGGGAATATTGGGAAAGCTTATTCTTTTGATGGGCTGGATGATTATATTCATGTACCATATTCAAGTTCTATGGCACTAACATCTTGGACAATTTCTAGTTGGGTTAAAGTTAACAGTTTTCCAAACTCACACACAGCGATTGTAAGCAAAAATGAATCTCCTACAAATAAATACAATTATGCTATTGTGCTTTTTAATGCAGGCTATTTTGCCTCTGAGTATGAAAGCTGCTCAGATGAGTTTGATAATAACACGAATACAAATACGGTGCAATTAGATGAATGGATAAACATAACCAGTACCAGGAATAATATAACCGGTGATGATAGGATTTTCATTAATGGAGTAATACAGGATTCTCAAAGTCATTTGAGTACACCATGTGCTAACTCAGAAACCTTTTTTATTGGAGCATCAACATATTCTCTTGGCGAACCTAATTATTTCCATGGAATCATTGATGACATCCGCATATACAACCGTGCCCTAAATGAACAAGAAATCCAAACACTTTACACTGAACCCCAACCCACCTTCTCTTGCGGCCAGCCTTTCACTGATTCACGTGACGGCCAAAGCTACGAAACAGTTCCTATAGGTAATCAATGTTGGATGAAGGAGAATTTGAAATGGTTGCCAGAAGTTAGCCCTTCAACAGCAGGGTCAAATACAGAACCTTATTATTATGTTTATAATTACCAAGGTACAAATGTTACAGAAGCCAAATCAACAGATAATTACCAAAACTATGGGGTTCTTTATAATTGGCAGGCTTCATTGAATGCTTGCCCCGTTGGGTGGCATTTGCCATCTGATCTTGAATGGTGTACCCTAACGCAAACTATTGATCCGACTATTAGTTGCAGTGGAACGGGTCTGGGCGGTACAGATGCAGGTGGAAGAATGAAAAGCCAACGAACTGCTCCTGAACCACATCCTCGGTGGGATTCTCCTAATTCTGGTGCTAATAATTCAAGTGGTTTCACAGGTCTTCCAGGTGGTTACAGATCATATAATACAAATTTCCTAAACATAGGTAAATATGGTTACTGGTGGTCGTCCTCCGAAGCATCAGATGTCAATGTATGGAATCGCATACTTTACAACACTTCTGCTCAAATAGATCGAAGCTGGGATGTATGGAGGCAAGGATTTTCAGTGCGTTGCATTAAAGAGGGCAATATACAATCAACAAACCTAAATGGTAACATCTACGATCAACAAAATCAACAACCAATTGAAGGGGCTCAAATCTCACTTCTCCCAATTCAAGTAGGATATGTCTCAATTTCAAATCAAAACGGATTCTGGCAAATCCTAAACATACCCTCAGGAAATGGCTACACTCTTGAAATAATTAAGGAAGGTTATGAGATATTAACACTGGAGAATCTGAACTTCCAAGCAGGCCAAACCTATACCTTGGATTATGAACTCACTCCTCAGGAAGCATTTATCGACTACCGGGTAATCCCTGTTACACTTGCACCCAATCCAACGGTAATTGAAGTACCCGAAGGGGGCACTGGCTATGGCTGGTTTGTGCTTGAAGGAAAAGACCTATATGAAAACTGGCTCCCGGTTCCTGCTGCTGCTGTCGAAATTATTGACGGACAAGGGAACCCTGTTTATGGCAAAGATGGTGAACCAGTTAAAACGAATTTCTTGTTTTACAAATTTATGACCGCTGCTTTCCATATGCAAAATGCAGGAGTATTTGGTGTGCCGGTGGATTGGAACATTCTTCAGGATGGCAGTGTGGGTTCATCAGAAACCATTACCATTATTGGAGCCAATGGTGAAGAAATTTCACCTGAAAACCAGCAGGCATTTATTGCCGAAGTAATACCTTATCAATATACCCAAAGCTGGGGATATAGAATTTATGCAAAAGGTGGAGTAGGTGTAGGAGGAATCCTTGGTGGAATTGCATCAGCTAATGTATTTGCCGGAGGTGGCAGCGGTGCTGTTATCCAACTTGATTTGCAGGGTTTAAATGAAACCCCTGATTGGTCTAACTTCCAAATTCACCGTAAGGATGATATTTTTGTTGGGGCAGAAGTAAGCGTTGGCCCTCCATCGCTACTTGAAATTGGAGTAAGTAACGATCGCGGTGCAAGCGCAGGTGTAACCGCATCATTCCCCTACCAAACAGAGTATGAATTTGATATGGATGAACTAGAAGGTCTTGAAGCAGCTATGGCATTTTACCTTTTTTATGAACCGGGAATAATTTATGCTACTGGAGCTTTGCCTGCTGGTCAGATTGGGGTAAACTTTTTATCATGGTTGGTTGAAGTTTTGATTGCAAATTCGGCACAAAACGGTTTAGGGATCGTAAGAACTGCCGATCAAACAGGTATTGACATTGAAGGCACTGCTAATTTAAGTGCAGCCTTTGGAGTTGGCATAAGTAATTCATTGGAGTTGGAATCAGGACCCAGCCTCGGGGTATATGCGCATTTTGGTGGCAATACACGAATAACTACTGATGAAATTATTACAAATAGCCTATACATTGGTGGTGGTTATGAAACGGCCCTGAATAAGGGACCGAAAATATTAAGCAGGTTAAAAAGACCAGAAAAATTCTTTTACCCAAACATGTTCCTTCAGCCAACACTACCAAGTCAGCTAAGTGTGGAATTTGAGGGGAGTTCAACTCTCCAAAATGATCAATGGCAAAATATTGTACTCACTGGCAGCATTGAATCTAATAGTGCGCTGCTAAACATTTACAACATGAAAGGTCAATATCAAAAATATTCTGCCTGGCTTGAGATTGATGATAATGACGTAAAAAACATGCTCGTTAACACCACTTCAATTGTTTCAAAATCATTGCAGATTGGCACTTCCGCTGTTCAGGCTGTCGTGGATGACAACTCCTTCAAAGAGGACTTTTCCAACTTTCTTGGTGAAGTGTATGAACAACAGAATAATGACCTTCCTGTAATTATCAATTATGGTTTTGATGCTACTGATCGTAACCAACTGGAAATTGACATGACCGTACAATTCCCACTTCCCGTATTCCCGGCAATAGATATTGTTATTGGAGGTGGTTATCAACATACCAAAGAACGACAGTACGCCCTGGCACAAGGCTATTGGGTAAAGGGATTGCCATATTTGCAAACTGAAATGCCTAGTCCGCCAGAACCGCAGGAAACTTTTGGCGGTGTGATGACTGAACTGTGGGACAATGTAACCAATGGCGATATTTTCCAGGAGCTTGTGGATGTAATCATCGCACAGATTACCAACAGCAGATTCTTCCGGTGGTTGGGTCTGGACAGTGAAACCCAGTTGGTTGAATTGAATGAGCAGGGTACAACGCTCCAAATTCGTGAAAACTCCATCCCGGCCAATATTGATTCGGTTTTCTGCCGCCAGTGGGATTGGGGTGAAGAACCGACTTCAAGATTGAGAGATTCAGAACAGGTTGATCGGTACAAAAGATATGTAGATAAACTCCGTGATCTTCGTGAAGAAGCCGTTGGTATGCATTACGGCATCGGTGGCTTTTATCGCTTTGAACCTGTTTTAGAAACATTCGGTGACAGCACCTACCTTTCTATAGTTTATCCAGATACAGCAGTTTCAGGCTTTGATGAAAACAGCCTGAGCATGTATTGGGAAGATAGCCTTGGCATCTGGCATCCGCTTGAATCTTACATCGAGCCGGATTCAAACAGGGTTTCAGCATGGATTGAAAACTTTGCTACATACACACTTGCACCAACAATGCCAAGTGGTCAGTATGGGCTGATAACAGAACCGGATAGTATTCCTTCGGATGGAGTTGCTACGGCTTTGGTTAGCTCTCCTATATTGCTCAATAATGACAGCACCCAGATCGAAGAAAGCACCCTGTTCACCGTTGAAACAAGCCGTGGAACTATTTTAACCGGTGACAGCGAACCATCAATTGACGGCATCCAGGTTCCGGTTTCCGGTGGTACCATTCAATTTGAAGTACAAGCCGATTCCATCCCGAATCCCATTTATCTCTATGCAAAATCTATCTCGGGTTATGCAAAGTGCGAAGGCCAATTGATCCTTTTTGATACAATTCCTCCGGCGGCACCGACAAACCTTTCGCTGATGATTGCTAATGCAAGTGTGCATCTGTTGTGGAATGAAGTTAACGAACCTGATATTGCCGGATACAAGGTCTATTTTGACACTGACAGTATTCCACCCTACAATGGTATAGTGACGGTTTGGGGCGAACCCAGCCCGGTAGGTGTTGGCAAAACTGACCACCATCAGGTGCTTGGCCTGTTCAATGATACGACCTATTATTTTACCATAATTGCGGTGGATGTTGCTGGAAACGAAAGCGAATATTCACTGCCCATCGAAGGTACACCGCTTGATTTGGTTGAACAAAGAATAACAATCACCGAAGGCTGGTCTGGTTTGTCGAGCTACCTGAATCCATTGGATGAAAACACCGCTGGAATGCTCGAACCCATCATCAACGAATTGGTGATCCTGCAAAACGAAGTGGGTGTTTACTGGCCGGAGCAAAATATCAACACCATTGGAAACTGGAACCCCCACGATGGCTACCTGATAAAATTAACTGACGAAGTAACTTTAACCATCACAGGTGTACGTGATGAAAACAAAACCATTAGTCTGAATGAAGGGTGGAACCTGATCCCGGTCTTATCGAAGTGTGAGGTTGATGTTGCAACCACATTTGTGGATGCCGACCTGATAATCATTAAGGAAGCTGCTGGTTGGAATGTGTACTGGCCTGAGATGGGAATCAACACACTTGAAACAATGCAACCCGGGAAGGCATACTTCATTCTGATGAATGATGCTACTGAAATCACCTTCCCGGATTGCGAGTAGTTTTTTGGTCTGGATTTGTTTTTGGAAAATTGATGTTGGAAAGTGAGTTATTTTTTGAAAGGATGTTTTTTCTCAAACTCCGAACAATATTTTACCAATTAGCTTGCTAAAGCCATACTGTAAATATGCCCTTTGAATAGCATCCCTTTTCTAAAGGGGCTCCATACTCATGAAAAATTCATGGTTTGGCCGGGTGCGAGGAGTAAGGTGATGATGTTGGATATCTGAAAGCCACGCCGTGAATAAACTCCGGGCAGAGGAACACCACTTTAGAGAACCGGCCATTGCTCATAAACAATTCACGGTGTGGCTGGGCTTTTTATTCGGGAATAAAGATCAAATTTCTTAAATCACACATCGGACATCCGATAAAAAAAAATCAGATGTCCGATGTTTGAGCTTTGATTTTGGATTGTACAGCTTCGTAAGGTGTCCTCAAAATATCTACCTTCTACCCTCTCCCCTCTACCTTCTTACTCACACCCGCTGTAATCGCAGTTGGTGCACATTTTACAGCCTTCTTTATAAATTAAACTTCCCTCGGTGCCACAACTCGGGCAGGATTCTTTGGCGGCTTTTGTACCATCCGGAATATATTTTTTGAGCGCTCTTACCACACCGTTTTTCCAGGTATTGATGGCATCGCTGTCCAGAATCAGATTGCTGACAATATCCACCACATAGGGCAGGGGCATGCCATGACGCAGTATTCCTGAGATGAGTTTGGCGTAGTTCCAGTATTCCTTGTTGAATTGTCTGGAGAGCCCTTCCATGGTTATTTTATAGCCATCGGAATCCTGAAATTGAAAATCATATCTTGCCCGGCCACCATCCTTTGTTTTGATGACCCATCCTTTGGTAACCCATTCGGGCAGGAAAAACCCCTTGGCCTTTCCCGTAAAAATTTCATAAGGACGCCCGTCAAGAATTCCCAACACTGCAACCCAACGTTCATGATCATCATTGTGAAACCACATTACGTCGGCCTTTAGTTTGGCAGGTCTTGCAGGTGCTTGTGTTTCCTGAAATTTATCTTCTTCCTGTTTTTTGTTCGAGATGAGTACTCCGCTGCGCGAACCATCGCGATAAATAGTCATGCCTTTGCATCCACTTTCCCATGCCGTTTGATACACATCACTTACCAGCGATTCAGTAACATCGGAAGGTAAATTTACGGTTACGCTAATCGAATGATCAACCCATTTTTGAACGGCTCCCTGCATTTTTACTTTTTCAACCCAATTGATGTCGTTTGAAGTAGCCTTAAAATAGGGTGACTTTTTAACCAGTTTGTCAATGTCGGCATCATTATAGGTTTTTACCTCGGCGGGATTGTATCCGTTCATTTTAAGCCACACTTCAAACTTGGGATGAAAAACCTGATATTCTTCCCATGAGTCACCAATTTCATCTACAAAGGATATTTTTACATCCTTATCGTTGGGATTTACTTTGCGGCGCCGTTTGTAGTTGGCCATAAAAACAGGTTCGATGCCCGATGTGGTTTGTGTGCAAATGCTCACACTGCCTGTTGGTGCAATGGTGAGCAGGGCGATGTTGCGGCGGCCATATTTTTTCATGTCCTCGATGATGCCCGGATCTACCTCACCTATACGATTGATGAATGGATTGTTTTTTTCCTTTTCAAAATCAAAAACCTCAAATGCGCCACGTTCGCCTGCTAGATTTACTGAGGAACGATATACTTCGGTAGCCAGCATTTTGTGAATATCTACCGAAAAATTTGTAGCGTTTTCGGTTCCATAGCGCAAACCCATTGCAGCCAGCATATCGCCTTCGGCGGTAATGCCGATTCCTGTACGGCGTCCTTGAAGCGATTTTTTCCTTATGTTTTCCCAAAGGTTTCTTTCGACAGCTTTGATGTGATCCGGCTCCGGGTCGCTCTTAATTTTATTTAGTATGCCATCTACTTTTTCGATTTCCAGATCGATGATATCGTCCATGATGCGCTGCGCCATGTGTGCATGTTTGGCAAAGAGTTCTTTGTTGAAATATGCATCAGGGGTAAAAGGTTGCTCAACATAGCTGTACAGATTGATGGCCAACAGGCGGCAACTGTCGTGGGGGCAAAGTGGTATTTCGCCGCAAGGATTGGTTGAAACTGTAGTAAAACCCTGATCGGCATAGCTGTCAGGAACTGATTCGTTGATGATGGTGTCCCAGAAAAGAATTCCCGGTTCGGCAGATTGCCAGGCATTATGGATGATTTTGTCCCATAATTTCCGGGCATCAATTTCTTTAGTATAGGTTGGGTTGTCCGAATTTATCGGGTATTGCTGAACGTATTTTTTGTTTTCTTTAACGCAGCGCATAAATTCATCATCAATTTTCACAGAAACATTTGCTCCTGTAACTTTTCCGGTTTCCATTTTTGCATCAATGAAATCTTCCGAATCGGGATGTTTTACTGAGATGGTCAACATCAGTGCCCCGCGTCTTCCATCCTGCGCTACTTCGCGTGTTGAATTGGAATATCTTTCCATAAAGGGAACTACGCCTGTTGATGTGAGCGCACTGTTTTTTACCGGGCTGCCTGCCGGGCGGATGTGTGAAAGATCGTGGCCGACCCCGCCTCTTCTTTTCATTAACTGTACTTGTTCCTGGTCAACTTTCATAATACCTCCGTACGAATCTGACCGGTCACCGTCTCCAATTACAAAGCAGTTGGATAATGAAGAAACCTGAAAATTATTTCCTATGCCTGCCATGGGGCTGCCCTGCGGGATGATGTATTTAAAATCCCTGAGCACCTCAAAAATTTCTTCCTCCGACAATGGATTGGGGTATCTTTTCTCGATGCGTGCTATTTCGGCAGCGATGCGGTGATGCATATCATCAGGTGTACGTTCAAAAATTTCGCCTTCGCTATTTTTCAGTGCATATTTTCCCATCCAAACAGTAGCCGCCAATTCGTCTCCATTAAAATACTTTCTGGCTGCTGTTAAAATTTCATTGCGGGGATAGGATTCTTGTTTTCGGGGCTCCGGTGCTTTTGGATGTTCAATGGAGGGAGGCAGCGAAAATTGCTCCTCACGGTTGGAGGGCTGCTCTCTCTTTAGTTGCTCAACTTTTGCGGTTTCCGTACTTTTTTCTCCGGACTGACGCTGATTAAATGTCCTCTCGATTTCTTCGGTCGGTGTAAAAAGATCGTATTCCATTTGAGGTATATCGTTTGTTTGATTAAAAATATGTTCTGAATTTGACTTACTCCTGACAAGGATTCCTATCGGAAAAAATGCTGCGCAAGATACAATGATTGGAAAAGACAGAACAAATCATTTTGTTAACATTGTGCCTGTTGAAAAACTTATTTCGCTGAAATTAAATAATTTACCCTGTTATTGATAAAAATAAAAATAGTTAAAATCATTTTTGGCATACCCTTTTGGATGAAAGCAAAAACTCAGGATAGGGGAAAAGTGGTTTTTAATGGGGCAAAGTTTTTATCAACACACGCCTGTTGAAATCCATCTAAATGATATAAGCTGAGGGGGTTTCGGCTATTATCGGGCTTTTGGTGTTTAACAAATTTTATTTTTTGAAAAACATGTTGAGGGCAAGAATAATCAATGCTATGGCGAAAATTTTCCGAAGGGTCATTACAGGAATATCCATGGCAAATTTCGACCCGAAATACCCACCAATTATAAAAGCACCTGCAATTATCATAGCATATTTCAGATTTAATTCACCTGCCTTCCAGTAATTATAGGCTGCCAATATTCCGATCGGTGGTAACATTACTCCCAGACTGGTTCCCTGGGCAGCATATTGCGACATGCCCAGAAAAAAGATCAGTGCCGGTATCATGATCACAGCACCTCCAAGTCCGATAAGCCCGCTAAAAACGCCAGCAATCAGGCCTATAAGAATGAGTATAATAATGGTTGAAATATTCATGCTTGTTTTTTTAAAAGTCCAGGCTCATCGACAGATAGAACAATGGATTTTTTTTAATCCTGCCATCCTCAATTCCCCAGGCCAGATCGCCCTTAATAAAATATCCCAGTAATTTGGTTCTTGCCCCAAAGCCAATTCCCCCAATCAGGGGATCTTTTTCATATTGCACCTTAATTCTAAGGGGGCCGCTTTCTTCATATCTTGTGTAGAGTACATTGTCTTCATCATAAGGATTCCAGCCCGACCAGGCGGTTCCGATATCGCCAAAGGCAACAACCTGGAAATTCTTCACAAATTCGGATTTGATGGGCTTATTCAGCAGATATCTGAATATGGGCAGCCTCAATTCGGAGTTGATCACCACAAAGCTGTTTCCGTTGCGTGCATTTTGGTTAAACCCGCGCATGTTGGTTGCCAGAGCCTGGTAAATCCAGTTTTGATCGGGGTCGATGCGGGTTTCCTGATCAAACGAAGGAATCATCCAGCTATCTGTTCCTCCCATGTAATATAGCAAGCGCTCAGTGCCAAAATTGGTACTTCCTGCAATTCGGTTGGCCCAGATAAACTGTCGGTGGAGCCTGATATAATTTCTGAAATCGAAACCCAAAACAATGAGGTTTCTGTCGAGCTGGTCGATCAATTGATTGTATTCACCAAAAACCATAAAACGGGAACCTTCATAGAGGTTTAGCCCCAGTTCTTTGGTGTCATCGTAAACGAGCTGAAGCTTGGCTCCTCCCCAATTTAGCACAACATTGGGGTACCTGATGGCAAATTCGTCGGGACCTGCAAAGGCGTAATTTTCGTTCCTGAATAAAATTGTTCCCTTCACTCTTATCACACGGTTCAGCGGGTAGGTGAGCACATAAAATCCTTCATTTATTTTTTGCCGGGTTACATAGGCCGAAACAATGGGTTCTTCCAATGATCTTCTTTGAAAAACAAACTCTTTGTCCAAGCGGTTTTTTAAATTGGCATAATTAAAAAAGTACTCTTTATTAACCAGATCGAGCCCGATGCGTACCCCTCCCATAATGCGATAATTTTCCATAAGGTCGGTTATTCCAACAGTAAAAGTGGGGCTCAAACCCGGACTGGTATAATTTGGTTTTAGGTCAAAACCCGGAATATTTCCATTAGTACCGGGATTGGCAGAAACCGAATAGGGCTGGTACGTCTGGTTGAGATAGGAAAAATCAATTTGTGTCACCAGTTGGTTGATGCTGTACTGCGTGTAATAAATGCGTTGCTTGGGAAGAATAAAATCATCCTCCGATTTATCGGCCTGGCTTGCCGAAGCTTTCCCTTCTCCGTCGGCCGGTTTCCCGATGTGGTAATTGCTGATGTCTATCGCTTCGCTGTTCTCTGTTCGCGTAACTATACCACCTGATCCCGATCTGTTTTCACGTTTGAGATTTCTAAAACTTTTTCTTTGTCCGCTCTGTCCTGAAATTTCCAGTTCTTCTTCCTGCACTTTCGAAACGCCTGTCTGTTCAACCACATTTTGGGTAACCTGCAGCTTGGTTTGCAGTTGATTCATATAATTGGTATTGATTAATTCCTCCGGTTCCAGCATTTCAGACAGTACGAAATCGTCGATGTAGAGTTTGTCGTAAAGCTTGTCGTTGATGATCCAGGTTTTGTAGCCGGTGGTTGGAGAAATATGCAATTCGCTGATGTTTTTTTGATAATTGCTTACAGCAAACGAACGGGTAAAATAGCGGTAGTGAACTGCCGTATCCACGTATGATACTGCACTGTCGGGCATCCCGATGTGTTCGTTGTAAATACCATTTTCATCGCTCAAAAAACTAAAATATCCGTCAATGTATGGTTGTGGTTGTTTTTCGCTGGCTACCGGGGTATTTGTTAATCGCCTGAGCAAAGGATCTTTTGTGCCATAATCGTAGAGGAACAAATCATAATACTGTGGTAGTTTTCCCGGTTCTACCTGTTCATTCCATTGCAGGGTATCGCCTGAACGATTTGAGCTGAAAATGATTTTATTTTGATTTTCAAGAAATCGCGGGTTGAGATCATCAAATACATCATTGGTAATCTGCTCGTAGCTTCCTGATGAAATTGTAAAAAGGAAAATGTCGTTTTGCCCTTTCTGGACTCCTGAAAAAAGCAGTGAACGACCATCGTTTGTATAAGAAATGTCGAGGATTTTATCAAACCCAAAAATGTTCTGACTGGTAAGATTTCGATCATCCACATTGTAAAAATAGAGCCAGATCAATCCTTTTTTTTCAAGAACCATTGTTAAAAACCTGCCGGAAGGATGCCAGGTAAGAATGGGATAAGAATAATCTATTTTTTCATCCAACTTGTAGCCGCCCGTATAAATTTTCTTCAGTTTTTCACTGTTCATTTCCTTAAGCCAAACTTTGTATTTCCCGGTTTCGTTGGTCACAAAGGCAGCATATTTCCCATCAGGGCTCACCTGCAGTTCACTGTAGGTCCTATCGCGGCTGTTTCGTTTCAGAACTTTTTTGCCTGTTAAAATTTTATCATCAGGGGGCGAAATACGATTGTTCAGTGATGCTTCACTTTCGGTGGTGTAAAAATTTAACCACTCTTTATAGAGCATATCGAGGTTGAGACCCAAAACGTACATAAAGCCGGTTTCAATGCTCCGGCTAACACGTGTCATGTTGATGATGCTCACAATATTGGTTTTGCCATATTTCTGAGCCACAAATCTCCAGAACGAATGTCCTGCGTCCTTCACCAGGGTTTCGTCCATTACCATCCGGTTAAATTTTTTGTATTTGCCCGACTGCAGCACATTCCTGATGCGGTTGTCAATGTCGGTGTTCCAGTCCTCCGCCAGATAGGCAATGAGTCCAAGCGAGTACCACTCGGGAAAATTCTGCAGAAACGAATTCATAACCTGCGAACCGATATTGCTACCGAAAATGGCATTTTGCAACAATACATGCGCAATACCCTGTCGGATTTGTCGCTCAAAATTCACCATACTCCCATCGAAGTATAAAATAATTTTGTTGCCCAGGATATATGAAATCCCTCCGATATTGTATTCGGTTTCGCTGGTAAGTCCAATGTTGCTCTGCTTGAGATCGTTAAGATTATTAAAAATGATAAACTGTACATGACCCTCGAGGTAAGTATCCAAATCGGCCTCATATCTGGAAAGTTCGGCCTGAGCATATTTTGCGGTGTGAACGGCAAGTTCCTTACCATTTAAATAAAAATAGGTATCAAAACGGTCGAAGCGATAATAGGTCCAGAGAAAATCATCGAACTGCACGCGACTGCGGCCAAAATCCATCTGGTAACCGTTGTAAAATTGAGCCGATAACATCGGGGAAAGGAGCAATGGTATGAAAACCAGGCTTCTTAAAATGATAGTCCGTAAATATTTTCGTGTAAATATTTTATCCATACCCGGTTATAAGGATTCAAAATTTTGATGATAAAAAAATGCAATATTATGCATCCTCATCATACCTGTAATAGTGTTTTTCACAATTAATCATAACTTTGTATCAAATAAATTATTTTGTTTGAAAACACACTTTAATAACCAATCAAAATTAAAAATGATCAAATCATGATAAAAACTGAACGACTTATTTTTAACCCTTTTCAGGTGAATACCTATTTGCTTTATGATGAAAGCCGTGAAACAATTCTTATTGATCCAGGATGTTACGATGACTTTGAAAAACAAAAACTGGCAGAGTTTATCGAAGAGCAGAATTTAAACCTTGTAGCTCAGATATTCACACATACCCACATCGATCATATCTTGGGGGCTTCTTTTGTTTTCCAAAAATATGGCCTAAAACCCGTGATGCACAAAGATGCACTTCCTTTTCTTGAGGGTGCTAAAAAGCAAGGCTTAATGTATGGTTTTGAAGTGGATGAAATAGTAAAGCCCGAAAAATTCATTGATGAAAGCGACAGTATTGATTTTGGCAACAGCTCTTTGCAGATTTTGCATACTCCCGGGCACGTGGACGGGCATCTTTGTTTTGTTAGTTCCTCAAACAAATTCGTAATTGTTGGAGATGTGCTTTTCCGCGACAGCATAGGAAGGACTGATTTGCCCACTGGAAATTTTGATGTATTGGCTCATCACATCCGCAACAAAATTTATAAACTTGGTAGTGATTATACTGTATTTCCGGGGCATGGCCCGCAAACTACCATCGGATATGAAATCATGAACAACCCCTTTGTCAACGGCAGGTAAGATTTTAATAAAGCACAATCCTGTTTTATTAATTTTCTGGCACAGCGTTTGAAAAGTAGCTCCACTTTTAAATAGCACTATCAACAAATAAATCAGTCGTATGAAAAAATTGTTTTTTGGCTTGTCGATTATCATTTTAATCGCTTCATTATTTTCCTGTTCACCAAGAGAAGTTACACGGATCAATCCAACCGAAACCATCGATTTGAGTGGTCGCTGGAATTCTACTGATGCTAAGCAAACAGCCGATGCCATGATTACACAAATTCTCGGCGAAAGATGGCTCTCCGATTTTCAGAATAATAATAGCAATGAAAAACCCGTGGTAATTGTTGGTTTTATCCAAAACAAAACCCACGAACATATCGATGCCGAAGGTTTTATACGCGATATCGAAAAGGAATTCATCAATTCGGGAAGGGTGAAATTGGTTCAGGGTGGCGAAAAACGCGAAGCGCTTCGTGCCGAAAGAGCTGACCAGCAGGACTACTCATCCCCCGAAACCATTTCGGCCTGGGGCCGTGAAGCAGGGGCCGATTTTATTTTACAGGGCGATATGACCTCCATCGTAGATACCTACAAAAAAGAAAAAGTATTGTTTTACAAGGTAAATCTCCAGCTCACTAACATCGAAACCAATGAAGTGGTTTGGATCGGCGACAAAGAAATTAAAAAATACGTCAATAAATAGTACACAGGCAGGAATCTGCTTACAGCAAACCATTCCAAAATTACCGGCTTGATTTTTATTGAAGCCATTTTATCACATTAAACCTAACAAATGACAGGAAAAATTTCCTCTAAATTTATCATTGTGGTTTTAACCACAATGCTGGCACTTGTTGGAGGCTGCGCTACCTTTTATCAAAAAACCCAAAAGTTTCAGGATCTCATTAATACAGGTGAAATATTAAAGGCACACGAATGGCTGCAAGACCAAAAAAAGATGCAAAAAGGTATCAACAGGTTACTTTACCTTTTTAATGACGGATGGTCGGATTGGATGCTTGGAAACTACGACTCCTCAAATGTTTCGCTGAATGAAGCAGATCTGATGATTGAAGATCAGAGGAAAAACCTTGCCCTCGAAGGTTTGTCATTTATCACAAATCCGGGCATAACACCCTATCAGCCCGAAGATTTTGAAATTGTGTTTGTGAATTACTTCAAAGCACTGAATTTTATTGGCCTTAAAAAATATGAAGATGCACTTGTGGAATGCCGCAGAATGAGCATCAGGCTCTATGAGCTCAACGATAAATACAAAGAACGAAAAAACCGGTATTCGGACGATGCATTTGCCCATGTGCTTGTTGGCCTGATCTACGAAGCCAACAAGGACATTAACAATGCTTTTATAGCTTACCGCAATGCGTGGGAAACTTACAGGGATATATACAAAAGCAACTTCAACCTTACAGCACCTGATCAACTCAAAATGGATTTGCTTCGCACAGCCAGACAGATGGGATTCAACAGCGAACTAACCCATTATGAGCATGAGTTTAACATGAGTTACGAAGAGCCGCCTGCAGATATGGGTGAACTTGTATTTATCTGGCAAAATGGTTTCGGACCGGTAAAGGCTGAATGGTCTGTAAATCTGGCTGTGGTTAAAGGTGAAGGTGGATTTGTAAACTTTACCAACGAAGAACTTGGATTGAATATTCCATTTTTTATCGGTGATTTATCAGCAGACGAGCGAAGCAATTTTTCCGATTTAACCTTTGTGAGAATAGCTTTTCCGAAATATGTGGAACGGACACCGGTATTTACCTCAGGGATATTAAAATCAGGCGAAACCGAAAAAATAATGCAGGTTGCCGAAGATATCAATGCAATTGCTTTTAAAACCCTAAACGACCGGATGATGCGCGAAATGGGCGAATCACTTTTGCGATTTGCTGCCAAAAGAGCTATCGAAGAAGGCGTACGCAAAGAAAACCAGGATATTGGAGCGGCAGTCAGTATCATCAATATGCTCACCGAAAAAGCTGATACCCGCAACTGGCAAACCCTTCCAAATACCATAAGCTACACAAGGATTTATCTTCCCGAGGGAAAAAATCTCCTGACCTTTATCATGAGTTCGGACAACGGTGAACAAAGCCATCATTTTGAAGTGGAAATACAAAAAAAACAAACTGCATTTTACACTTTTCAAAGTCTTGAAACCTACCCGCCTTCAAATTAGGAAATATTATAGTTACAAATAAAAATGCACTGAACAATATCATTTGGCAAAGCAAGTTTTTTAGAACAATTAAAATTTTGTAAAATGATCGTAAACATCAATCATATCCTGTTGATAGCTAAAACTAAAAACCAACAATTGGGCAAAAATTTGTACCTTTGCGCGTTTTAAATCAAAATAGGCTATAAAATGACAAAAGCAAAAGTTCTGTATGTAATGCAGGAAATTACTCCGTATCTCAAGGAAAATCAAATAAGCCATATTGGACGTCACTTGCCGCAAGGAATCCAGGAGAGAGGAAGAGAAATCAGGACATTTATGCCGAGATATGGTAATATCAACGAACGCAGAAACCAACTTCATGAAGTAATCAGGCTTTCGGGTATGAACCTGATTATCGATGATGCAGACCACCCGCTAATCATTAAGGTAGCATCTATTCAGCAAGCCAGAATGCAGGTGTATTTTATCGACAACGAAGACTATTTCCATCGCAAAGCGCTATATCGCGACAAAAACGATAAGTTTTTTCCTGACAATGATGAACGCATGATTTTCTTTGCCCGCGGGGTAATGGAAACTGTGAAAAAACTTGGCTGGCCACCGGATATTATTCACTGTCATGGCTGGTTTACCAGTTTGTTGCCGCTTTATATTAAAACTGCCTTTAAAGATAACCCATTGTTTTCTGATTCAAAAGTGATTTATTCACTTTACGATCATGCATTTGCCGAAAAAGTTGACGATGGCATGATTAAGAAACTGAAATATGACAAAATTAAAGAAGCTGATTTGAAAAGTTACAAGACTGCTGATTATTCCGGCCTGGTAAAAGGTGCCATGCAATATTCAGATGCCGTGATCATGGGAAGCGAAACCATTGAGCCTGATTTGATAAATTTCGCCAATTCACTGGATATTCCTGTGATAAATTTCCAGGATAAAGAAAGCTACATCGAATCCTACAATGATTTTTATAATGAACTTCTTAAAGACATAGAAGATTAGTACCCCGAATTAAACTCAATTACATAAATATGTTCCAAAATCGCTTGCGGTTCTTCGCATTGCTAATGATTTTAGCCCTTCTGGGCAGCGGCTGCGAGAATGACCCCGATCAAATCGGGATAAATATCCAGCCCGAAGCTGACAAACTTAATGTTGCCTACACTGACACCCTATCTGTATTTGCCCATTCGGTGTATGTTGATTCCGTAAGATCAGACGAAACCTCCCGAACCATGGCAGGCAGCTACCATGACCCGGTGTTCGGTGGATCTACTGTTGCATGGAATCTGCAATTGCTGCTTTCGTCAGCATCCCTCGAACTAGGAGACTCCCCTGTTTTGGATTCAATGGTGATGTCGATGGAATATACCTCCGTGGCCTTGTCAGGCGATGACGACCTGGTGGCTTATGGTGATACAACCACTACCCAAACTTTCCGCATTTTCGAACTCGATGAAACCATTTATTCCGATAGCGTTTACTATTCCAATTACGAAGTTGCCGTTAAAGCTGAGGAAATTGGGAATATCACTTTTCAGCCTCATCCAACCGACAGCA
>JAIOZV010000071.1 GCA_021740425.1 Bacteroidales bacterium
CAATGTGCTGCCTTACAGCGCCGAAGAAATCACCATCCCCCTCAGCCTTAAGGTTGGCCAGGATGGCGAATACAGCATTTCTGTTGCCGACAACACCTTCTGTGAAACGGTGGATATTGCACTCCAAGACCTCGAAACCCAAAACATTTATGACTTAAGAACCACCACTCAATTATCCTTTAACATTTCAACTGGCAATCCCGACCGCTTCCTCCTCCTCATCAACGGCGCCACCGGCCTGGAAGAAAATTCACAGGAAGATGATGGAATTGAGATATACACTTACGGCAATAAGGTTTTCATCAGAACGGAAGAGCCGGCAGAAATAACCGTATTTAATCTGCTGGGGCAAAAACTGTCAGGTTTCCATCCCCCATGTGCGGGACTGTCAGATTTCCAAACAACCACCCTGTCAGGGTTCTCAACCGGCTTTTACCTCGTCACCGTAAAAACCGAAAAAGCGTGGGTAACCAAAAAAGTATTTATCAGGTAAATGAAACAGGCAAATAATCTAAATCACGAAAAAATGAAAACATTTACCAGACTATTCACCATTACACTATTAACCATTAACTTAATAACCATTAACTTTTCTTTCGCCCAGAACGGCGACCCTCCCCCGCCTCCGGCAGAACATGGCGAAAATGGCAACCAGGTTCCCGGTGGCGGGGCACCTGTAGGCAGCGGACTTTTGATAATGCTGTCGCTGAGTACAGCCTATGGTGGGAAAAAACTGTGGGATTATCAGAAAAGAGATCTACCTGAATAAGGCTTTCAAATTGCAAAAGCTTACTGCAGGAAGGCGAATGGCTTCTTCTCAGGATGCCCCGGACAACAAATTGATTTGTCCTCTGTTCCCTGCAACCACAGCTTTCTTGTCCCGGACTTCAGGAATTTGTCTTAGCAAATACAAATCTCTGAAATTGTCAGGTGATGATTGTCTGAATTTTTTTTACAAATGAATTTTTTCCGATGTATTTTTGTAAAAAAAACAAATGGATCGTTTGAATAGCATAAACTACAGGTTATTAGCCATATTATTATTCCTGTCCTTTCAATTGTTGGCAAATAAGCAGGTTAATGCCCATTTGCAAATGGCCGATAGTTTAGTCAATACAATTAAGGAATTTCCTGTCGGGGAACAGGTTACAAAACTACTCGCATATGCCAAATCCTATCAGTACTCCAATCCGGCTCTGTGCTCTGAATTGGTGGAGCATGCAAAGAAAGTTGCTGAATCTGCAAATGATCCCATGTTAATTTCCAATGTGCTCAATGCACAGGCAATTAATAATTTCTACAGCGGAAATAATCGGGAAGCAGTGCCTTACATTCTTCAGGCCATTGAGTATGTGAACAATGCCCGCATGAATATGCCCGACAGCATTTACCTGATCAAAAGGCTGGTGGCTATGTATGGCAATGCAGGCAATATTTACCAGGCCCTGGGAGAAATGGATTTGGCTCTCGAATCACTGCTGACCTCGCTCAGACTTTCAGATACATTGATGGCCGCCGAACCCGTTAATATATCGAATATTGCAACCCGTATTAACATTCTTAATAATATGGCTGTTCTATACCAGGGTTTGAAGAAGCCGGAAATGGCCGACCGCCTGCTTTTAGAGGCTCTGCAACTCGGACGGGATGTGGGTGTTCCGCAGGCACTGCTTCCAACGCTGAATAACCTCGGGCTGATACGCATTGACCAGGAAAAATACGAAGAGGCCATTGCATTTTATACAGAAGCTCTGGAGCTGGGCAGGCAGGTAGCCGACAGCATGGGAATAAGCGGGAATTACAACAACCTGGGGCTGATCTATGAAAAACTTGGAAATAAAAATAAAGCCCTTTCATTTTACCTCAGATCGCTTGATATATCCAGGCGTCTGGGTTTTTCAATTGGCATCGCCAATACCTCTGCCAACGCCGGCAGGCTTTACAGTGAATTGAACATGCCCGACAGTGCCGTGTATTATGTAAAACAAGGAATTGACGAAGCCTTTAGGTCGGGCAACGATACTTATCTGATGAAAAACTATGAAACCCTTTCAGGAATTTACGAAAAAACCGGTGCATTCACAAAGGCACTCGAAATGCACAAAAAATTCATGAATGTGAAGGACAGCATTTTCGATATAGAAAAGAACCGGCAGATAGAAGAAATGACCACTCGTTTCGAAACTGAGAAAAAAGAAAAGGAAAACCAGTTACTTAGAAAAAACATTGAGATACAGCAAAGAACCTCCCTGCTGTTGATCATCAGCCTGCTGGCTTTTATATCGATCGCACTGCTAATTTATTACTTCTACAGATTGAAGAATAAAGCCCTGAAACAACAGTCGCAGATCAACGAACAGGAACATGAACTGCACCGGCTGGAAAAGGCTCGAATCGAAGACCAATTGTTTGCCGAACAGGAGATCAATAAGTTACAAACTGAAAAACTCGAACAACAAAACCGCGAGTTGTCCACACGCATCCTTCATGCCATAAACAAAAATGAGGCAATGAACAATATACTAAGTGAAATTGGACAACTTCAGCAATCGGGCAATAATGCAATCGAAGGCTGCTATGGAAAAGTAAGCCGAATTGTGAATGAAAATATCAGCTTCGATAAAGAATGGAATCAGTTTAAGCGCCATTTCGAAGAAGTAAATCCCGGATTCTTTTACAACCTTCACGAAAAATATCCCACGCTTACACAAAGTGAACTTAAACTGTGCGCCTACTATCGAATCAACCTCGACACCAAGGAAATTGCCAGGATTCTTAATGTTACAAACGCCGCCATTCAAAAAGGCCGTCATCGGCTCAGAAAAAAAATGAATATTCCCTCCGAAATCGACTTCTACGATTTTATGAGTAAAATAGCCTGATTAAATCCCAAAGTAAACCAACAATTTGTTGCTTAATTCTCTTTTGGATCGTTTTGGGGATGTGGCTTTGAATAAACCCGTCTGATCCAGTTGGGCAGAACAATGGCTCCTATAATTATATACGGATAATAGCTCAGCATGCGCCAGGTGAGTGCAACCGCAACAGCCAATCCTAAAGGAATGAAATCTCCAAAAAAACTCGGGAAAATAATCTCTGCCACGCCACTGCTGCCTGGTGTTGGGCTAATGAGCATGATCACCCACATGATCAACTGACGTGCCCAAATCAGAAAATGATCGCCAACCGGAGTAATGGATAAAATGAGGAAATTGACCACCCAGAATCTGCCCGTCCATGACAAAAACGTTGAAAGATAGGCACGTGCCCAAAAAATGAAAGGTTTTCCACGCATTTCCTTAGAAGTAATGATAATATCATCACCGGTTTCAGCAGCTTTTGACCGCCATTTACGCAGAAACTTTATTTTGAACACCCACAGCAAAAACCACTTGAAACCTCTTGGCTTGATGAAAACTCCGTAAATAATTATGGTGGTGAGGATGAGAATAAAAATGTAACCTGCTACAAATGCTCCCTGCACCCCAAGCTGGGTGTCGAAAAAGAAAGGAATTTTATCGTTGGTAAAAAGTGACCCTGTTCCGGCAAGCAACAAAACCACAGGAACTGTGGTGATATAAAAGAGCTCGTCAAGAAAAGCGGTGATCATGACTATTGCTGTCGATCTTCCGGTACTGATGCCCTCCTTGCTTACAATGTACAAGGCCGCGGCTGACCCACCCACAACGCTGGGTGTAACGGATGAAGCAAATTCCCAAAGCATGATCACATCAAAGGAATGTCGCCACGACAATTGCTTGTCCGTTAAAAGCCTGATGCGGTACATGTAGGCCAGATCGCGCGTGACCATCATCAACACGGCCATAAAAATCCATAAATACGACGAAAGCTTCCAATTGATGTTTTGGTATGGCTCAGGATTGAAATCACGGAATTCAAGAAACAGAAACACGCCGAGGCCAAGAATTACAGGGATAATTACCCTATGGAATTTAAAGATTCGCAATACCCTGGTTTGTGTGTTACTCATGCATCAATTGTTTTTAGCCTTGCAGCCACAAAAGTCCTAATTATTTTTTGAAACTAACAAACGATAAAGCTGTCGGTTTGCAGAAATTTCATAATTTATCTAAACGATTGTATTTGTGCGATTTAAAATACACTGTGTTTTTAAAATTGCCATATAGGCGCAATAAAGTTAATAATTGCGCCACATTGGCAGAATAAATATTAATTTCTGTTCTAATAATTGAATGGTACAAAATTTGAAAATCGGCTTTCATCATTCAATATTCGAAAATTAAAATTAAAACTAACAAATAAGAAAGGAGTAACACAATGACAATGATGAAATTTAATCCAACTTCACCACTTGCTGATTTATTCGAAGACCTTTTCGGCAACGAGAAAAAAGAAAAAATGGAGCGTAAAAACTATGAATGCTCCCCTTCAACCAACATCCTGGAAACAACCGAAAATTTCAAACTTCAAATGGCTGTTCCCGGGGTGAAAAAAGAAGACATCAAAATTGATCTTGAAAAAAATATCCTGAACATCACTTCCGAAAAAAGCGCGGAAGAAAACGCTGATGAGAACGCAAAATATACCCGCAGGGAATTCATGTATGGAACTTTCTGCCGTTCATTCACCTTGCCCGATACCATCGACAGCGATAAGATAGGTGCAGAAGTAAAAGATGGCATCCTCACGGTTACACTTCCCAAAAAAGAAGAAACCAAGGTGAGTAAGCAAATTAATATTGCATAAATAAAAATCAGGTTAAAGTGAAAGGCTGCTCCGTAAGGGGCGGCCTTTTTGTTTTGGGTTTAAAGTTATTGAGTTATAAGTTATTGGTTATTGAGTTATTGGTTAATGAGTTAAAAGCTAATAATTTAATGGCTATTGGGTTAATAGCTGATTTCCGAAACTACGGGAAAGTCCCGCCTTTGAATGATTATTCGGTTATTTGGCAATTAGGATTCTGAGTTTTTTTATTTTTACCACAATCAAAATAAAGGGTAATGAATACCAACATTCATTCATCTTTTTAATTTTGCCAAAATCCCATTATGTGTGGGCAAAGTCAAAGATTCCTCCGTTTAGCCGCTACCACCAACTGCCCCAGGGCAATTCCTCCATCGTTGGCAGGCACTTTTTCGTGGGTAAAAACCCCGAAGCCATGTTTTATAAGTTCGGTTTCGCTTTTTCCCAACAAAATCGCATTCTGAAAGCTGCCTCCTGAAAGCACTACTTTCTTCAGGCCGGTTGTAGTATGGATTTTCAAAGTGGTTTCTACAATTACCTTCACCATTGTATTATGAAATTTTGCTGAGATCACTGAGGCAGGAATTCCGGATTTCAGATCAGTCACTATTTCTCTGATAGTAGGGCGAAAATCCAAAATGGCTTCCAGCCCAAAAGAATAACTTTCTGAATTGCCTCCCTGAGCAATACTTTCGAGGCGCATGGGTGCCTCAGCATGAAATTTAGAAACCGTGCACAAATTGATCATGGCACTCACGGCATCAAACAAGCGTCCGCAACTGGAGCTCAGCGGGCTGTTGATGTTTTTTTGAACGGCTTCAAGAATGAGGTTTACGTTTGTTTTGGGAATGGTTTTCAGGAATTTCAGATCGAAATCTAAAAAATCATTTCCAAAAGTATGATACAAATATGAAATGGCTGTCCGCCAGGGTTCTTTCGTAACCTTGTCGCCACCGGGCATGGGAATGTAATCGAAATGGGTGAATCTTTTATAATCATTTAAATCGCAAACAAAAAATTCACCACCCCAGATGTTTCCGTCATCGCCCAGGCCTGTCCCATCGAAGCTCACACCAATCACTTTTTCGTCGAGGCCATGCTCGGCCATGCACGAAGCGATGTGCGCATGGTGGTGCTGAACCTCCACAATTTCGATTCCCAATTCACGGCCAAAACGTGTAGAAAAATAATCGGGGTGCAGATCAACGGCTGCAATAGTCGGGTTTACCCGAAAAAGATTTTGGAATTTTCCTATGGTTTCTTCGTAAAACTGATAGGTATCGAAGTTTTTTAAATCGCCTATATGTTGACTCATTATGGATAAATTTTCCTTTCCCACAGCAAAACAATTCACCAATTCTGCTCCGGCAGCAAAAATGCCGTCCACGTTCAATTTTGTGCGAATAGGCGTGGGCACAAATCCCCGTGAGCGACGGATGAGTGTTGGTTTTTCGTTAACCACAAAACCCACCGAATCATCAGTTCGGTTATAAATTTCCCGATTGTAAATTAAAAACGCATCCGCAAGAGCTGATAAGTTCTCGATGGCTTTTTGATTGTTTAAAATGATGGGTTCATCAGAAATATTACCACTGGTTAGCACTATGGCAGGCGTTTTTAACTTTTCGAAAAGCTGATGGTGAAACGGCATATAGGGCAGCATTACACCCATCCGGTGAAAGCCTGTGTTGACTGACGGCGCAAGTGAGTGACGGCTAAGAAGCAAAACAATGGGGCGTTTCCATGAATGAAGAAAATCTTTTTCGGCAGGGCTGACATCGGCGTATTTAAGCACAGTTTCAATGTTGGCAAACATCACTGCAAAGGGTTTCCCTTCGCGAAGTTTCCGTTGCCGGAGATTTGAAACTGCTTTTTCATTAGTAGCATCACACATTAAATGGAAACCTCCCATGCCTTTTATAGCAACGATTTTTCCAGATTCAACCAATTCAGCAGTCAAGGACAAAATCTTGTTAAAGTCATAATAACTTTGGTCGTTGACAATCAATTCATATTCGGGGCCACACTTATTGCAGGCCACCGGCTGGGCATGAAATCTCCTGTCGAGGGGATCGGAATATTCGACTCTGCAATCCCTGCACATCTCAAAAACATCCATCGTGGTTTTATGGCGGTCATAGGGCAGGTCTTTAATAATGGTAAAACGAGGGCCACAATTGGTGCAGTTGGTAAAAGGATAGGCAATTTTGTTTGGCTGGGTTTTTAAATCCTCCAAACAATCGTCGCAAACAGCGATATCAGGACTTATTTCGGTGATGCCTTCGCTTGCATCCGTACTTTTTTGGATTGTGAAACCGATGAAATTCCGAAGAGGAATTTCATGGAGTTCAATTTTTTCGATGCCTGATGCGGGAGGAGCTTTGGTGCGAATATCGCGGACGAAATTTTCAACATCAGTTTTTTTTCCCTCTGCTTCGATGAACACACCTCGAATATTGTTTTCAACCCAGCCACAAATATTGTTTTCGAAGGCAATACGATAAATAAACGGTCTGAATCCCACACCTTGAACCAGTCCGGTGACGTGGATTTTATATGCTGATTTCGGATTAGTCAAAAAATTTGAATATTTTGGTGATTTATAAATTGTAATTTTGATCAAATTGAAAAAGCGAAAATACACCTAAAATTATTGATATGGCCACACGAATTGAAAAGGATTTTATAGGAGAAATGGAGCTGCCGGCTCCGGCACTTTATGGAATTCACAGCCTGAGGGCAAGAGAAAACTTTCCAGATAACACACCTTTTCATGAAGCCTGGTATCGTGAAGTGGGGACTGTAAAGCTTGCCTGCTACCGCACTTATTGTAGTTTTAAAAAGGCCTTGCTTGAATCTTACGGGGAACAGGAAATCCCGATTAAACCAATCGATGATCAAATACTTGAGGTTTTGATTGCTGCAGCCACAGAGGTAAGTAAAGGGCAGCATTTCAGTGATTTTATTGTGCCTGCAGTCCAGGGTGGTGCAGGTACAAGTATCAACATGAATGTGAATGAAATCATTGCCAATGCGGCTCTGATAAAACTGGGGAAAAATCCGGGCAACTATTCTTTAATCGATCCCGTGGAGGATGCCAATGTATATCAATCCACCAACGATGTTATCCCGACAGCATTGAAAATTACGGTAATGCGATTGCTGGAAGTATTGGAAAAATCGGTGAACGAATTAAGATCGGGTGTTGAAAATCTTGAAGGAAAATACCGTAATGTGTTGCGCATTGGCTACACTCAGATGCAACAGGCAGTTCCTTCATCGTATGGCAAGCTTTTTTCAGCCTGGGCAGACGCACTTTCCAGAGATTGGTGGAGGATTTCGAAATGCTTTGAGCGCATCAAAGTGGTAAATCTCGGTGGTGGAGCTGCAGGCACAGGACTAAGCATACCACGGTTTTTTATTATGGAATCGGTAAGGGAACTGCAAAAAATTACCGGCTTACCACTTACGCATAGCGAAAACCTTACAGATACCACCAGCAACCAGGACGTATTTGTGGAGGTACATGCCATTTTAAAATCCCAGGCTGTTAACCTCGAAAAAATTGTTGGTGATATCCGTATGCTGGCTTCAGATTTATACGGAAAGGGCGAGCTTACTATTCCTGCCCGTCAGGCCGGAAGTTCCATCATGCCCGGAAAAGTAAACCCCGTCATACCCGAATTCGTTATTTGTGCAGCTCATCGTGTGTATGCCAACGACCAGTTGATTTCGTCACTTGCAGGACAAGGCATGTTGGATCTGAATCCTTATATCCCGCAGATTGGCCATGCCATTGTCGAAAGCCTAAACGTACTGATAGCTGCCTGTAAAACCCTGAACACAAACCTGATTTCAGGATTACATGTTACTGCTGAAAATGCTGCATCAAAGGTTTACAGAAGTCCGGCAGTTTGCACGGCACTCAATCCTTACATCGGCTATCATGGATCGGCGAAGTATGCAAACTGGATGAAGGAAAATGGCGGCGATATTTTTCAGGCAAACCTTGCCCTGAAATCATTCCCTGAAGAAAAACTCATTCAGATCATGCAGCCCGGCGAATTGCTCAGGCTTGGTTTTTCGGTGAAGAATTTGGGCAAGTAGTTACATATTAAGAAATTGTTGCAATCAAAGTCGCTTACTTTGCCTGCTGAATTTCGTTCCACAGCAATTTTAATGGAAGATTTTAATTAGAACGGATGGAAAAGCAGGCAGCTACCAGGAAAGAGAAGATCAATGAAATTTTAAGCAATATTTTTCTTGTTTTGTAAACTCCTCATACTGATGACAGCATACGGCAGCGAAAAGAAAAATTAATCATTCCCTGCTACTAAGCAGTCAAGATACTTCTAAGATTCGGCAAAGCAGGGTGCAAGGCAAATTCAAAATCTGTTAAACCCATTTGTCCGGCTTCTTTGCCCATTTCAAGAATGGCCTTGCTTAGATTTTGGAGTTCTTCAATAATAAAATGAACTTTATTTGACTTGTCCAACCTTTGTCCAAGCCCAAAATTTGCATATTGCCCCCGTGAGAACGTAAGTTTGCTGTGCTTTATACGTAAACACATCCATGCGGCAAAATTCATGAAACAACATCAAACGCCTGCAAGTTTTAATAACAAAAGAGATCATATCAGGATCAATTTATCCGGGGCATTTTCTCCACAAGTAAATGTCCTGTTCGAGGTTTATCGCAAGGCCATTGGTTTACACCTTACGGGTTATGTAAAAAACCTTTCGGAAAAACAAACCGGAATTTTGATTGAAGGCAACAGCATGGATATCGAAAGTTTTATGAATTGGCTCACCCTTCTCACCGAAAAACAGGAAAATTTCATCACAACGGAAAAGCCGGAGGTGTGGATTAATTATCAGGATTTCAGAATTATTCATTCAATAAAATAAAACCGAAGCGATGGAAAAAAATAAAAATCATGGATTATTTAAATTAGATTCCTCACTTCGTTCGGAATGACAGCGATCATTGGGTTTTTAAGGTTTTGGTGCTTCGGGCGCAAAGCGCCCGAAGCACCAAAACCCACAAACAAACGAAGCTTTTTCATTCCGACAAGCGAAGCGCAGGAGGGATCTATTAAGCTATCAACAATCATAAAACAAATCATATCATGAAAGTAAAGACGCACAGCATGCCCCAACCTTTCGAGGGTCGTTTGTCTTAACAAACCAGTAATAAACTAAAATCAAATAAAAATGAAAACACTTATCAGAATCCCGAAAGCTTTCAGGATCGCATTAATCACGATTACACTCCCGATAGTTATCGGGATCATTAACATCTCCACAGCTCAAACTCCTCCCCCTCCCAACGGTGGCGACAATCCCGGCAGCGGCAACACGCCCGTTGGCGGCGGTGCACCCATTACTGGCGGCATTGGCATTTTGCTGGCACTGGGTGCGGCTTATGGCGGGAAGAAGGTCTGGGATTCAAAAAGAAACCCACATTCCATTAAACTACAAAATTAGAGTTATAATAAAATAATTATTTAACATCAAAAACTTCAGCAAATGAAAACCACAAGATGCTTTTTATTGACATTGTTGTTCATTTTTATGCTTGCCTGGCCAGGCAGCAATTTTGCCCAGACAGCCGATCAGTCTTCAGGGTTTAGTAATATCCGTGAGGATTCGGTTTACCTTCCCCAGGTAAACATTGTATCGCAAAATGGATTCGGGCCATATATTGTAGGTGCTGAGCAGGATAACTTGTTTGTAATCGACAGTTTACCTGAAAATACAAATAAGGTTACTTTCAGGTTTATTGATGTTGACAGCGTGCAGGTTGGGCAGGAACATGTGGTAGAAGGGCAGTCTTTGTTTTATGCCTATTGGAACGCCACTATGCATGAACTTCAATTGCCACTTTCTTCGCGTTTGCATATTGGCGTGCATTACGGAACCGACAGTGTGGCCAACTATTTCATACCTTATGTTGTGTTTCCCGACACTCTTCAAATCACAGCTTCGGAAGGCTGGGGGCCGTTTTTAACCAATAATTACAACCTGAATGATAGCTTATGGGATCCTGTGCCCGAATTAAAAAATACTTTCACCGTAAAAAATCTCCCTCCCCGTTCCAGCGAGGTAGCTTTTTATTTGTGCCTGCTCGATTCAACTGCTGTTGACTCACTTATTGTTACTTCAAAAAACGGCCAGTACCTCGATTCGGCGTATTATGCCAATGTGAGTATGGATGAAATGTCACTTTTCACCGGTTTCCTTAAAATCAATGTAAAATGTAACGGAGGGCCTGAAAAAGGCTGGTCAAATTTTGCTACCCTTACTGCAAAGCCACAAAAGCCCATTTTGAAATGCACCGGCGATGACGGAATAAGCCTTACCGACTCCATAAAACCAGCAATACAAAACCAGCTCGGCGGCCACGCTCTGCTTATCGACAGCGTGAAATATGCAGCCACCACCAATTTCCCCGAACCCATCATTTATAATAAGCAGGGGCTATATAGTTTCGATCTGGTGTTTAAACAATACAGTATTGAAGCCTGGTTAAAACCCGACATGCAGGAACTGATCCATGGCCAGGGCGGAGAAATGACATTTATGAAGGTTGATTCGGTGTGGGCAATGGCAATAACTGGAAACGATATGCCCATGATCAGGTTCGGCTTGTATTCATTGTTCAATGATATTATGTGGGAAGTTGCTTCTTTCAGCGTGCATTACACCACCCTTATGGACTCGGAATGGCATCATATTGCTTTTGTAAGTAGCGATGTAATAGATAAACAGTTTTTTTTTAACGGAGCAGCAGTTTCTACCAGTGTTAATGAACGAAATATAGCTTTTCTGTCCGATAACATAGGCCAGATATTACAAGCCTGCAAAACCCAGCCATTCGTTATTGGGGGGTGTAATGCAAGTTCCACACGTAGCTCCGGGGACCCTACTCTGGTAAATGCCATTGATGAAGTCAGGCTATGGAATACAGCACTCACTGCGGAGGAAATCCATCATATTTACAAGCAGCCTGTACTGCAACAGCCCGGACTTATCGGTTATTGGAACTTCGACGACCTGAATTGCAGTGGAAATGAAGTTTCCGACATCAGCTACCAATGCAATAAGGCCAGCCTGAATAATGGTGCACTACTGATCCCACAATACCCGAGCATACAACAAACCATTGACCAGTTTACTATCATTAGCAGCAATAAAAACACATTTCCTCATAAATACTATTTTATTGACCTAAACAACAATGTTTTGGATTCGGGCATAGCTTATCCGTATAACGGTGTTAGCTATCCCACTTTCGATGTGGCTTCATTACCCGTAACTGCTGACAGGATGCGTATTATAGAGATGGTTAACGGACAAGAAATTCCTTATCCCACCGACTACCCTATAAAAATTTATCCACCAAAGCCCATTGCCACTCCCGGGATAGGATGGAACAACTATTACGCAAGTGCACCGGAAGGAATTTCTTGTACCGATACAGGTATGCTATTCAATCCGGTAAGCGTAAGCAGCCTTCCTCCGCAAACTAAAAAAGTAACCGTAGGATGGAAAAGTAACGGGAATGTATTTGATACAGTGAGTTTCACGTCAAGCTCCATTCCCCGTGCACATTCGCTTATGCTAAACGGCACCGATAATTATATTGAATCAGATCAATACATTCAAAGCCCGCATGGGATTTTCAGCCTGACGTTCTGGTTCAAAACCACCACAGGCAAAGGTGGCGAGATGGCATGTTTTGCATCGGGTTCAAATAACAGAGGCAAAAGGACAACCCATGGTCCATATATAAAAATGAAAAACGATGGCGCCATTGAATTCAATCTTCCTGTGGCTGATTCCATGGCTACCCTTATTGCTGCCAATAAATTTAACGACGGAAAATGGCATCACCTGGCAGCCTGCTACAAGGAACAAGGTAACGGATCGGCAAAGCTATATATTGACGGCACACTGACAGATCAAAAACAGATTGGATACGTCGAAAGTTTTCTGGGTAAGTTTTATATAGGTAAAAACTTTGAGAACAAAAATGGCGATGAACGCGTTGCCGAATATTTCCAGGGAAACTTCTCAGAATTTGTATTATGGAATAAAATGCTGGACCACAAAAGCATCAACAGGCAAATGTATAAACCCATAAAAAAAATGGAGGGATACAACTTTTTCTACTACAAATTAGACGAGCGTACCGGCGACATTGTTCATGATTCAGAAGATTGGGGTTTTCACGCTCACCTAAAAGGCAGCTCTCAGAGCTGGTCATACGAAAACCAACTTTCATGTGTAACCTGGAATGGCAATGTGCTGGGATATGAGCCCGGTGAATACGATTTTTTTGCCAGGGTTATTACAGAAGACGTCATCGACACCGGCATTTGTTATCCTCTTGGAAGGATAAATATCAAAGAAGCCATGGAAGGGTTTAAGGTAAGCTACAATTTTGAAGAGGGCCTGGGCTATTTTGATGAAGGCACCAAAGTGACCAACAGATTTTCTTTGTGGACCAACTATACCCGGCAGGGCTTACCAAACTGGCAATACAATAAAATTTTTATGTATTTGTTTGATCCGTCTGGCGGCATCCTTGATTTATTTTCAATTAGTTACCTTAGCGACACCATTAGTTTCTTCCATGATTTTGATATGGGCGAGGTCATTACCGGTAGTTACCTCTATATTTTATATGAGTATAATGATGGTACTGGCAGTCACCTTGATAATATTGATATTTTTCCATTTTTTACCCGAACAATTCTTCCCCCAAAAGTGAGTGGAAACTTTGGCCCTTTCGATCAGTGGATTGCACCGGGTACCATGACACAGTTGGATACCTTTTATATTATTACGGAAGATTATGATGACCTGGATACCGTTAAAGCCCGATTTTTCGACTTAACCGGAAAACAGGTAGCAAACACAAACGGCCACAAAATAAATGATACCACCTGGCATATTGTTTATAATATGGCCTCACTTCCACCTCCGGGAGTTAAAATGACCATTGGTTACTACCTTGGCAATGATCCTGATCCCGCGCTTACGCAAGGACCTTATCATATCACCATTAACCGAACCCGGCCAAAATGGTTCGATTTCGTTCCTGATAAAAACTTTCATAACATTCACGAAGATGACGACCATGTTACTTTTGGCATCACTTCACAAATTGAAGACAATTTTCAGGATGTTGTTTCGGAGTTAAGCATACCTTCTTCAGTGCCTTTTTTTGGTGGTGCATCGGCCAGTATCCGTGCCGGCGAATTACAGACCTCCCTGAAATATACCAAATCGGAATACAAACTTAAACTCATGGATAAACCGGTTTTCAACCAGAAAATCTTCAACCTGGGTAGCAATGACTCCAAACTGCTAAGTACCGAATTCGATACAACCAATAGCCAGTTTTATCTTCAACCCGGCACCAACAATATTATAGCATCTGTGAATATGAGCTGGTCGGGGGGCATAAGTTCCGGATACAGCCAGGCAAGTGACGAAATACTCGGGAAAATCAAGGAAATTATTGCGATTGCCGAAGAAATTGAGGTAGGATCGGTGGCGCAGCCAACTATGGATATAGGATTTACAGGTAGTTACAAATTTTCGAGCAGGCTAAATTTAATTACCGACAGTTTAACCGGGAACTGGGGTTCCTTTGGCGATCTCAGTGTAACTGCAAATCCGAATAATCCAAACTACAACAAAAGTGCTTCCTACCATTTTTATAGCGGGGCGCTGGGTATGGAATTTACCGTAGGAGCCAAATTACTGAGTGGGCTGGCCGAAGTTGATTTTAGCCTTGATGCCGATTTTCCGCTGGGCTTTGGCCAGGCATACAGAAATATCCCTCATTTCGATGAGCGTTTCCTGAAATCTTTCGGTTTTAGAACCTACGGAAAAATTGTAGCAAAGGTATTTTGGGGCTGGTATGAAAAAACTGTTTGGGGCCCCAAAATGTTTTATTCAACCACTATTTGGGGAGATGACATGTCGGAGTGCTTTCCCGATATCGGAAAAAATAATTACAGGATTGGTATAAAAGCAAACTCAGATTTACCCGAACTGGCTGATGAAATCGTTCCGGTTTCCCATTTTAATAAAATCCCTCTGGCCTGTCCTGAAGTCAACATCGCCTCATCGCATGATTATAAAGTTATAACATGGCTGGAAAAAGGAAACAGCTATGGAGAACGAAAAATCAAATCCACAATGATGAAAAGAAATGACAAGCTTTTTTCACCACTGTCAACAATAGAAATTAACAAACATGCAATCAACAGTCCGCTATCGGATGCGATAAGCACAAACGAAGCCCTGATTTGCTGGGCACAAACCAACTATACCAATGAAAGTTTCCTGAAAATTAAATCGGATAATGTATTGAAATCATTCTTTGAATCGCAGGATATATGGTTTGCCTGCTATGATCTTGAAAACGACAGCCTGATTCAATTGGAAAGGCTCACCGCCGAAGCAGGTGTAAAATCCGGCATAGGCAGGGGAAACCCAATGTTAACCACACTATCGGATCAGAAAGCTATGATTATTTGGCAGGTTTCGGATATGGAAAACTACAACTCTCATATCCACTTTTGCCTTCTTACAAAAACAAATGGATCATGGCAGGCAGAGGAACCACAGGTATTGTCAGAATATCAGGGAATCCAGTCTGATTTGCGGGTGTCTTCCCCTCAGGAGGACATGGCTTTGCTGGTGTGGCTAAATACTTCCTACGAACAGCCTGCTCATAACTGTATCATGCAAGCAACCTTCAACGGAGAAGAATGGCTGACACCCGAAATTTTGCTGGATGAAGAATATACCCATTATAACTATTTCGACCTTGCTATTGATGATAATTTTGGTGGCCTCGCTGTTACTTCTTATGTTTCGGAACCCGATACCATAAATTACGAATCCTTGTGCTTTATCCCATGGGAACCGGAAAATGATTTATTAAACACGGCTACTGCCAATGTATTGCTTACTGATACAATCTATCATTTGCAATATCCAAAAATTGCTTTTGGACCCGATGATGAAGCCTGCATTGCAGTGAAAAGGGAAGAGATCATACCCAAAATCAGTACCAACAGAATATCGCAAGTTGATATTTTTTATAATGATCCCGATGCAGATACAAACACCTGGAACCACTTACCACTTAGTGAATATGTATGCGACACAACGAAAGCGGTATCAGAAATCGAAATAACATTTATCGGTTCCGACAGCCTGCTATTGCTTACCAATGAATATCCGATGACTGCTTCCAACAGTAAGTTCAAACCGGAAAACGGGGTACTTTTCGGGAACCCATATATGAATCTGGTTTTAAGAAGTTTTAAAATCAACAACCTCGAAATTGAGGATCTGGATGAAGGCGGGTTTTTTACCTCTGTTGATGAGTTTCAAACCCCTGACAATAATGTCAAATTACACCAAAACTATCCAAACCCATGCAGTGATCAAACCACCATAAGGATAGAACTACCGGAAAGATTGCAAATAAAACTTGAGGTATTCAATTCAGGAGGTGTGAAAATTGCAACATTGGCCGATCAGGAAATAAGTCAGGGAAATTATGAATTGAAACTTAATACGGCTGTTCTAATACCGGGGGCTTATGTTTACACCCTTACAACGAAATATGGAAAAGAATCGATGAGAATGATTGTAACGAATTAAAAATCTAACGAGAATGAAAAATCTATTCATAGTATCAATTACAGGCCTTGCTTTATTGCTTTCATCAGCATCATTTACACAAACGGCAACGCAACCTTTGGGTAGTGGAACAGTACAATTCCCCTACCTGATCAACAGCCTGGAAAACCTTTACTGGATTGCAGCGCCCGATGCAGTAGTTCCTAATCCTCCTCAGTCGGTAAGGTGGGGCGCACAATACTTGCAAATTACATTAATTGATGCTTCCGAAACTAATGCCTGGTTTAGCGCGGCAGGATTCCCACCCATTGGAAGTCTATTTATTCAGTTTACCGGGTCATACAATGGCAACGGCCATCTAATTAACAATATTCACGTTAACTCTGGCATAGACTATGCCGGATTATTTGGTTTTATCGGAGGTAGCGGTAATGTTTACGGCCTGCAGTTGATTTCCCCCACCGTACATGGCAATAACTGGGCTGGCGGCATTGCAGGTTTATCTGAGGGAACCATTAGTAATTGTGCAGTTATGGGTGGAGATATCACCGGACATGATTATGTGGGAGGGATTGCCGGCCAGAATGAAAATTCAATTTCCAAATGCTATACTGATATAAACGAAGGAGGTTCTGTTTTTGGCGTTAGTAATATTGGTGGTATTGCAGGCTTGAATAACGGCTCCCTCAATAATTCCTACAGTCATTCAACCGTTACCGGGCAGTTTTATGTGGGAGGGATTGCAGGTTACAATGATTGGCCGGGGAATATCGGCTATTGCTTCAGCACCGGATCGGTAAGCGGAAGCACAAATCCTGGCGGATTGGTCGGTTTTAATAATTTTGGCTCAGTAAACAGTTCCTTCTGGAATATCATCACCTCAACACAGAGCAGCAGTTCGGGGGGTGGGACCGGCCCCAGCCAGCTACTCATGCAGCAAGCCGGAACTTATCTGGCGGAGGACTGGGATTTTACTTTAAGTGGTAGCATCTGGGCAATACACGCTTCCGATAACAACGGCTATCCCTTTTTGCGTTG